>JBFIDU010000053.1:0-9731 GCA_041603755.1 Methylophilaceae bacterium | reverse complement strand
ACAAACTAAAATTGAAACAGTGTTAACGCGATTAAGTTTAGATGCTGACGTCATCATCTCAACGCTATCTGGTGGCTGGCGCAAACGCGTTGCTTTAGGGCGGGCGCTCGTTGCCGAGCCAGAAGTATTATTGCTGGATGAGCCAACCAACCATCTTGATTTAGAAGCAATCTTATGGCTAGAAGAGTTATTGTTATCTTTCAAAGGCGCCGTGTTATTCATTACCCATGACAGACGCTTCTTAAATCGCCTTGCGACGCGAATTGTGGAGTTAGACCGTGGTCATCTCACCGATTTTGTGGGGACTTACCAAAACTACCTCGTCAAAAAAGAAGAATTACTTGCAGTCGAGGCTACGCATGCTGCTAAATTTGATAAGGTGCTGGCACAAGAAGAGGCGTGGATCCGCCAGGGTATTAAAGCACGTCGCACCCGTAATGAAGGTCGAGTACGCCAATTAGAACGTTTGCGTTTAGAACGAGCAGCACGGCGCGAACGTCAAGGTAATGTAAAACTGAATATTGATGCTGGCGAGCGCTCAGGTAAATTAGTCGCCGCACTGGAAAACGTCAACAAATCCTATGGTGATAAAGTGTTGATTAAGGATTTTAGCACCCGCATTTTACGCGGTGATCGTATCGGATTACTTGGCCCAAATGGTATTGGCAAAAGTACCTTGCTTAAATTGATACTGGGGGAAATAGAACCTGATAGCGGCAAAGTTGAACGTGGAACCAATTTAAATATTGCCTACTTTGACCAGATGCGTGAACAACTAGATGAGGAAGCGACGCTCGCGGATACCATTAGTCCAGGTTCTGACTTTGTTGAGATTGGGACAGAACGTAAACATGTGATTAGCTATCTGGAAGATTTTCTATTTCCACCGCAACGTTCACGCTCGCCCGTTAAATCACTATCTGGTGGTGAACGTAATCGTTTATTACTCGCTAGACTTTTTGCGCGACCAACTAATGTCTTGGTGTTAGATGAGCCAACCAATGATTTAGATATTGACACGTTAGAATTACTGGAAAGCCTTTTGCAGGAATACAAAGGAACCTTATTTTTAGTGAGTCATGATCGAGAGTTCTTAGAAAATACGGTTACCCAAGTAATTGCTTTTGAAGGTAATGGCGTGTTGGACGAGTTCGGTGGCGGATATGATGATTGGCTACGGTACTCTCAACAAAAGCAGTCAGCAAAATTAGTCGCTAAAAAAGAGGCCGCTAAACCAATTGCCAAAGCGCCAAACATTGAAAAATCACCAGCACAAAAATTAAGCTTTAATGAAAAAAAAGAATTAGAAAAACTGCCGCAGGAAATTGAAATTCTTGAAAAAGAGCAGGCTGATATTACCGCACAATTTTCCAACCCAGATATCTATCGTGATCAACCAGAATTAGTCAAAAAGTTACAAGCACGGTTGTCTGAAATTGAAAAGGAAGTTGAAACAAAAATGGAAAGATGGGAAAAGCTGGAAAAATTAAATGAGTAAAGTGTACTGGCATGTATTTAGCTTATTCACACTAATATCTTTATTTTGAATAGCAAGCAATACTGCCAAATAACATTATGATTAACTCCTTAGCCTTTGCCCGTCACGGTGACAAACAGAACTCCGCATTTTTTGAAGAATATTTACAACGTATATTAGAAGATAGAGATCAACTTGGCCTCACCGAAATGGTGCATGAAATCGATGCACTCATGATTACAGTGGACCCAGATAACTCAATCGAATATATTGCTGAGCTTTGTCTAATGACCCCTTATCATTATCTGGTCACATTAGAAAGCGAATCTCACTGGACGCATATTTTACGCATTGATTTAAACTCACCTGATTTAATCGTGCGTGAAGTGAAAGACCCAAATTTTAGAGGTATCTTCCGATCTTTAAACGAAATTTATCCTGTTGGTTCGCGCAAACCCAATAGCCGTTACATGGGGGAAATCATTCGTGTCACAAATAAACACGAAGTTGAAAAAATTCAAGCCTCACGCGAATTCAGATTTTTTAATCAAAACGATATACGTAAATTAGAATTGCCTGGCAACTTAGCCATCAGCAAGCCATCCCCCTACACGCATAATATCGTGGGCTATTTAGAACGTGATGTAGCTGATATAAGAGTCTATGCACTTGGCATCAGCTCCATTAGGGACGATGTGCAATCAGCTTACGGGAAAGCTAAGGAACTGCAAGAAAAATTAGGCATTCATGATCTCATTTTGCCAGTTGATCATCTTGCCACCCGCATATATAGTCAAAACAGAGAAGTTGCGATTCTTGAATATTTATCTTTATCTAGTTACCATTTTTGGGGCGCATATAATATTAAAGATCAAAACTCTTCAACTAACGTCACTAAAAGTGTGCACGCAGTACCTGAGTCAAAAAGCCCTGCTAAAGTATTCACAGCAAACAACACACCCTACTTCGTTAATCATTTAGAGAAATTGCCATCTCCAACTGAAACGTTTGTCCGTAACTATGGCCCTCGACTACACCCTATGGCATTAGCTGTTAAAGATGGTGAACGTAACGGTATCGAAAATATTGATTTCGTGGTTAACTCTATTGCAGAGCAAGGAAAAGGCTTCCTGTTAGATGTAATTGGGTCAAAAGAGCAAGGGCTAAAACAGATTTTTTCCAACGCCTCCGAACATTCATCACTCATTATTGAATATGTTCAGCGCTATGGCGATTTTAATGGATTCTTTACCAAAGAAAACGTAGCAGCACTTACGGAAGCAGCAGGAGTCGAAGAAGGTGTCAGAGCATTAGATGTTTAATTAACCATAAAAAAATACTGGCATAGTATTCGCTAGTTATTCAGCATAACTTTGTGTAAGATAAAAACTAGAATGAAAATATCCTCAATAGAATACGCCTCAATTCAAGCTTACGATGAGTTGCTTGACAAAAACTTAGTGCCAAGAGATGTTGCCAAACCCTTGCTTGATTACTTGGCGTCACTGGATGAAGCTGAATTAGCTGCCAGAAAACAAGCAGTTGACGCCGCTATTTTAGCCATGGGCATTACGTTCACAATCTACTCCGATGCTGGCAATATTGACAGAGCATGGCCCTTTGATATTGTGCCGAGAATCATCAGTAGCAAGGAATGGGATACGGTTCAAGAAGGTCTTAAACAAAGGCTAACAGCGCTCAACATGTTTATTAACGATCTTTATAATGACCAAAAAATAGTCAAAGATGGCGTTTTCCCGATTGAAGTATTGAACGGCTCTAAAAACTTTAGACAACAATGTGTGGGTATTACGCCTCGATTTGGTGCATGGGCGCATATATGCGGCACTGATTTGGTTAGAGACGATGATGGTACGATGTATGTGCTGGAGGATAATTTAAGAATCCCCTCTGGTGTTTCGTACATGTTAGAGAACCGCCAGATCATGAAACGGGTTTTCCCAGAGTTATTCCAAATAACAAATATTAAACCAGTCGATAATTACCCTGCCATGTTATACAAAACATTGACAGCATTATCACCACGTAAAATTAAATCTCCGGTCATCGTTGTATTAACGCCAGGCATTTATAACTCTGCCTATTTTGAGCACAGCTACTTAGCTGAACAAATGAGTGCCAATCTCGCAGAAGGCTCTGATTTAGTGGTCGATGACAAAGACATTGTCTATCTCAAAACAATCACAGGATTGCTACGCGTTGACGTGGTCTACCGTCGTGTTGATGATGACTTTATAGACCCTGAAGTGTTTAACCCCGAATCTGTACTAGGTGTTAAGGGTTTGATGCGTGCATGGCGCAAAGGTAACGTAGCGATTGCTAATGCGCCTGGTGCAGGGGTTGCTGACGATAAAGTGGTCTATACCTTCGTCCCACAAATCATTAAATATTATCTGGACCAAGATCCAATCATCCAAAACGTACCAAGTTATTTGTGTATGTATGACGATCAACGTGACTATGTCCTGAAAAACTTGGATAAATTAGTGGTGAAGCCTGCTAATGAATCTGGTGGATACGGCATGTTAATTGGTCCGCGTGCCAGCAAAAAAGAGCGTGATCAATTTGCAGATCTGATCCGTGCAAACCCACGTAATTACATGGCACAGCCAACACTTAATATTTCTACTGGGCCAACCATTATCAATGGTCAACTGGCTCCCCGTCACCTTGATTTACGGCCTTTTGTGCTTCAATCAGATCAGCTTCATGTCACGATGGGTGGTCTAACACGCGTTGCGATGCGCCAAGGTTCACTAGTTGTCAATTCATCTCAAGGCGGTGGTAGTAAAGACACTTGGATTGTGGAAGGAGACAGCTAACATGATGCTCGCCCGCGATGCTGAAAACTTCTATTGGATGGCTCGATATCTTGAGCGCGCAGAAAATACGGCACGCTTGATTATTAAGATTACTGATACTTTACTAGACATGCCAACTGATGCCTCAATTGGTTGGAAAACGCTGTTGCAAATTGTTGGTGTCGACCATCTGTATCATGAGCATTACAAAGTAGCCAAAGAAAATGACATTATTCATTTTTTGATTGCTGATGAGCGTAATCCTAGTTCGATTTTGGCCTGTATTAAATATGCACGAGAGAACACTCGCACGTTAAGAGAGTTATTACCAGAAGAGCTTTGGGAGCGTGTTAATAGTTTGTACTTGTATATTTTAAGTAATATTGCAGAGACATCGCAAAAAAGACGTAAAAAATATGTTTTCCTACAAGAGGTTATCTATCGCAGACAGGCAATTATTGGTCTGATTTTTGGTGCCATGGAACGTAATTTACCTTATCACTTCATGAAGATAGGAAGAAATCTAGAGCGCGCTGATATGACCACAAGGATTATGGATGTCAACTACGCGATTTCCTTGCCAGAAAATCACCCGCTATATGAAGTCGCCAAAGAAACACTTTGGGCAAGCATTTTGAAATCTCTATCAGGCTATCAAACTTATCGACGGCTCAAACATTTTCAAGTGACCATGCCAGACGTTGTTGATTTTCTATTCAATGAAAAAAACTTCCCGCGTAGCATCTTACATTGTATCGGTGAACTTGAAAGTTGCTTAGTTGATATGCCTAACAATAAAGAAGTGCTTAAAACAGTCAGATTAGCGCAAAAATCTCTAGCGAAAAAAGACGAACAAACCATGAGCGAGGAGAAACTGCATGAGCATATTGATTTATCCCAGCAATTTATTGGTGATATCAATAATGCCATTACAAAACAATACTTTAATAGCAAATAGTGTCTTATTGCCTATCAATTCATACTGATGAAGGACTCGTTTTATGTGCCTGCTCTGCCGTTGTACAAAGTAGTGAAGGTAAGCAACCCGCTACCAACATGCAACGTTACATCTGGTCTGGGAATCGATTAATCACGATTTTATCCTCAGGCAGTCAAAAAACAATTCTCAGTGTTTTCAATAAAATTCGTCAAGATTTAAATACACAATCGCCAGTCTCACTGTTAACGCCTAATAACATGGATGAAATAGCAGACTACATTGCGACAATTAGCGTGCAGCAGCAAAAAGACTTAATTAAGCGCTTGGGTGAAGATGAACCATATGATGCTAATTTTATCGTCGCTGGGCAAATAGCAAACAAACAAATGGCGACTTTGCTCATTTATGCGCAAGGTAATTTTATACACGAACCAGTTACATCACCATTTTTGCAAATTGGCGAAATAAAATATGGAAAACCGATTCTAGACCGCGTGATAAAACGCAACACCAGTCTGAACACCGCAGCGCACTCGGCACTCGTTTCAGTTGATTCAACCATTAGAGGCAATCCAAATAGTGAGATGCAAATTGAGCTTATGTTATATAAAAGAGATAGTTTTGAAATGAGTGCTTATTTGTCTCTGGATACCAATAATGCTTTTTTTAACGATACGTCCACAGCTTGGAACCAAGGTATTATTAATGCATTAGAAAGCTTACCTAAATTTTATTGGGAGTCATAAAGACGTAAACTAAAGTAGATTTATTTCGTTAATTTACTTTTACAGTTTTGCCCTAATGAACTATCATTGCAGATAGACAAACATAATTATAATTACAAAACTTTAGAACTTACGCGTAAGCTGCGTTTTCGGGGACTACTTAACGATGACCTATTGTCTAGCCATAAATACAAATGAAGGATTGGTACTCTGCTCAGACTCCAGAACCAATGCCGGCTTTGATAATGTATCTACTTACAATAAGATGCATACATTCTCATGGCTAAATAATCGTTTTATCACCATTTTGTCATCTGGTAACCTAGCTACCACACAACAAGTGCTCAAAAAAATACAAACTGACATTGATAAAGGGTTTTTACCAAATTTACTCAGTGTTAATTCTATGCATGAAGCCATTGATTACATTGCCTCAGTGAGCACAACCATACAGAACGTACATGTTGTTCGCGATGCCAGTAATACCAGCTTTCAAGCAACGTTTATTGTTGCAGGTCAAATTGGCTCTGATAAGCCAGAAACTTGTTTAATATATCCGCAGGGTAATTACATTCACGAGTCTGACGAACATCCTTACATACAAATTGGCGAGACCAAATATGGAAAACCGATTTTAGATCGGATTATCAGTCGAGAAACATCGCTTAATAGGGCTGCTCGATGTGCACTTGTCTCCATGAACTCGACTATCCGAAGCAATCTAACGGTAGGTCCACCCATTGACCTAATGCTGTATGAAAAAGACAGTCTGGCTGCGGGTAGAAAACTGCACCTAACAGAAGATGATGCTTTTGCAAAAGAATTGTCAGAAAAATGGAATAATGGCTTAATTAACGCGTTGATGAGCCTGCCTAAGTTCGAATGGGAACAACAAGATCAGGTTAACTCACAGAATATTCAACAAAACGTTAACTAAACTACCCTAATCTGCCTGCCATCTTAAATCTAAGGTGAATGGGAATCTTGGGTTACGTGCTTCCTGCTTCACTTCTAATTTACCAGGCTTGTGTCCGTGGCCCCAAAAACGTGCAAATCGACGTGCTTCTGCTTCATTGGCATTCACAGGGAACGTATCATAGTTACGCCCACCTGGGTGCGATACATGATAGGTACAGCCCCCAATCGCCTTGCTACTCCAAGTGTCGACTAAGTCAAACACCAAAGGAGCTTGAACTTTAATGGTTGGATGCAATGCCGACCAAGGACTCCATGCACGGAAGCGAACACCAGCAACATACTCTCCCGCATTACCTGTCGGCTGTAATGGCAATGGTCGCCCATTACAAGTAATAATATGGCGCCCATCAGTGAGTCCTCTTACTCTTAACTGCATCCGTTCTACTGATGAATCCACATAACGTGCTGTGCCACCGCCGCTCATTTCCTCACCCAATACATTCCATGGCTCAATCGCCTGACGTAATTCTAGCTCTACCCCATGATAAGCAACCGTGCCATATCTTGGAAAACGAAACTCAACAAAAGGATCAAACCAATGTTGCTCAAATGGATAGCCAAAATCTCGCAAATCTGCCACAACATCGGCTATATCCTGTGCAACAAAGTGCGGTAACATCCACCGATCATGTAGTTCGGTACCCCAATGAATCAATTTGCCTTGATACGGCTCCTTCCAAAATCGAGCAACCAAAGCACGCAATAACAGGCTCTGCACCAAACTCATGCGGGCATGCGGTGGCATTTCAAATGCTCTAAATTCAACCAAGCCCAATCTGCCAGTTGGCCCATCAGGTGAATAAAGCTTATCAATTGAAAACTCTGAGCGATGCGTATTGCCCGTTAGATCAACGAGTAAATTGCGTAATAAACGATCAACTAGCCAAGGCCTTTTGCTTTCCTCTGTTTCAGGCAAATTCTTTTCCATTTGCTGAAAAGCAATTGCTAGTTCATATAAATTATCATCGCGGGCCTCATCAACACGCGGCGCCTGGCTGGTTGGTCCGATAAAAGTACCAGAGAATAAATAAGATAATGCGGGATGATTTTGCCAATAGGTAATCAAGCTTTTCAACACATCTGGTCTTCTCAACATCGGGCTATCTTCGGCAGTTGCGCCACCTAATGTTGCGTGATTTCCGCCACCGGTACCTGTGTGACGTCCATCTAACATAAATTTCTCAGTCCCTAGTCGGCTTAAACGGGCTTCTTCATACAATATTGTGACATTGTTAACCAACTCTGACCACGAATCAGCTGGATGGATATTTACCTCAATGACACCCGGATCAGGTGTCACACTCAGCATCTTAATACGCGTATCCCTTGGTGGCGTATAACCTTCTAGCCATAGCTTTAATTTGAGGCTTGCTGCTGCATCTTCAATGACTCGTACCAGCCTGAGATAATCATCTAAACGCTCCATGGGCGGCATAAAGACATGGAGCCGACCATTTCTTACTTGTACACATAACGCCGTGTGAATAACATCGCGTGGCATCGGTTTCTTTTGCTTATGTTTTACTTTTACTTTGATGGTAGAACTATCATCACTGAGTGCCTCCTGCTGTTCAAATGGATCAACGGCAAAGTCTGGCTCCATCTCATCAGGCAACACCCAAGGCAGCGATTTTAATGGTAAACGCAAGCCCATTGGGGAATCCCCGCTCAGTAAATATAAATGTTCGCGCTTAAGCGGCCATTTACTGGTCAACCATTCAACATTGTTATTTTCCCCCTTTGCCTTTTTGCCTTTATTGCTGTTGACAGGTTTTATCGGCATCACGTAACCGACAACTTCTTGTAGACCACTCTCTAGCAATCTTGCTAAGCGACGTCTTTCTTCACTATCATTTAAATCAACTTTTAACGGATCTATATTTTCTGGGAATTGCTCTTCTAGGTGCGCTAGCGCAACAACATCTTCATAAGCAGGAATTAAACAAGCCTTGGGAAAGTCAAGCTGTTCAACTAATGCAGTTGCAAACAAAAGTGCATGTTCTGCTGTGTAATTGTCTTTGATTTTTTCATCGGAAAACAAATTTTCATCTCGCCAAATTGGTTTGCCGTCTACCCGCCAAAACATGCTAATTGCCCAACGTGGTAAAGGTTCACCTGGATACCATTTTCCTTGGCCATAATGGAGCAAACTGCCCTTAGTAAAGTGCTGCTTTAATTTAATCGCTAGCTCACCCGCTAGTTCACGCTTCTTTTTGCCATGTGCTTCTGTATTCCACTCCGCACCCTCCATGTCATCAATTGATACAAAAGTAGGTTCGCCACCTTGCGTCAATCTGACATCTTGCTTTTTCAAATCGCTATCGACTTTTTTACCCAATCGATCAATTTTCAACCAATCATCTTCTGAATATGGTTTCGTCACTCTTGGGTCTTCATGAATTCTGGTTATCGTCATTTCATGGTTAAACGTCACTTCTGCAACATCTGTTAAACCCGTCACAGGAGCAGCAGATGATGGTAACGCAGTGCAGGCTAGCGGGATATGCCCTTCCCCTGCTAATAAACCTGAGGTTGGGTCTAGGCCAATCCAGCCAGCACCTGGGATAAATACTTCTGTCCATGCATGTAGATCTGTAAAATCGACCTTGGTACCACTCGGTCCATCCAAGGCTTCTATATCTGCCGTCAATTGAATCAAATAACCAGATACAAACCGAGCTGCTAACCCTAAATGTCGGCATATTTGTACCAATAGCCAAGCACTATCACGGCATGAACCCGTTTTATTTGTAAGCGTTTCTTCTGGTGTCTGTATACCAGGTTCCATT
>JBFIDU010000052.1:0-9816 GCA_041603755.1 Methylophilaceae bacterium | reverse complement strand
TACAGTTGAAGCAATTGAGCTCACACGCCTATATGGTGACAGAGCAGCCGTTAGTGATGTGAGTTTTAATTTAGCAAAAGGGCAGGTGTTGGGCTTTCTTGGTCCCAACGGTGCTGGTAAGTCAACTACCATGAAAATGCTAACTGGCAATTTGGCACCGACTCTTGGCAGTGTGAAAATATGTGGTATTGATATGATAGAAAACCCAAAAGAAGCTAAAGCTTTAATTGGGTATTTGCCAGAGATGCGGCCTTTATACAAGGAATTCACGGTCGATGAATACCTGACTATCGCAGCACGTTTACATAATGTGAATAGTAAACATATCAAGCAAGCTGTTGAAGTTGCCAAAGAACGCTGTGGCTTAGGCCATATGAGTAAACGCCTGATTGAAAATCTATCAAATGGATATCAGCAACGCGTTGGTATCGCTCAGGCCATTATTCATAGTCCTATGGTGGTGATTTTAGATGAGCCTACAGTTGGGTTGGACCCAATTCAAATTCGCGATATTCGGACTTTAATTAAAGAAATTGGACAAGAACACAGTGTCATCGTGTCTACCCATATCCTACCTGAGGTTGAAATGGTTTGTGATCATGTACAAATTATTGACCAAGGAAAACTAGTGTTTAATGGTGATATTGAAGTCCTGAAAAGTCAGCGCATGGGCAACAAGCTCTTAATCGGATTTAATCAATTGCCAGATATCAACGACTTGGCAAAAATTAAAGGTGTATCCGATGTAGAGATAACCGAGAATAACATGGTGCGCGTAAGCATTGAAGAGGGCACAATGCCACAAGAGTTGATTGTAAAGGCGTCAGTGAAGCATGGTTGGGGCCTGTATCAAATAGCACCAGATCAAACGAGTTTGGAAGATGTGTTCGTGCAGTTGACATACCATGATCAGACGTCGACACAAGGAGAGCAAGCTGCTTAATTGGCTGGTTGGGATAATAAGATGATACTAAATATTGCAAGAAAAGAATTAAAGAGTATGTTTGCATCGCCAATGGGGTGGGTCATTTTGGCATTACTAATGTTTTCTTTTGGCACATACTATTTAAATGGTGTGAATAACTATTTTGAGGTGATGTCTGGCTCAATACGACCCGCAGAGCGGGTGGGGGTGACACAGTTTGTCGGGCAAAATGTATATGGTCTCGCATCATTTATCATGTTATTTGCTGTGCCGTTACTATCAATGCGCCTAATATCAGAGGAGCGTCGTAATCAGACGTTGCCTTTCCTGTTCAGTGCTCCTCTTTCAATTATTGAGATTGTGATAGGTAAGTTTTTAGGTCTGCTCATTTTTTTGAGTATTTTGATTGTTTACATAGGCTTGATGCTTTCAACGCTTAATATTTGGTCTGATATTGACTTTGGTTATATCCTTTCCAATTCGTTTGGGCTGTTTATGTTGGTAGCTAGTTTTTCTGCTTTAGGACTTTATTTCTCAAGCTTAACCTCACAACCAGTCGTCGCTGCAATATTAAGTTTTGTGGCATTATTTGTTTTGATGATTTTGGATCGTTTCTTTGCTGGCGACCCAAGCAGTACCATGGCACAGCTTTCATTTATGAAACATTTTCAATCATTTGCTGGTGGTTTGATTGATAGTGCAGACATAGTCTACTTTCTTTTATTTATTTTGACTTTCTTAATTTTAACGATTCGTCGTTTAGACGCAGACCGTTTAAGAGGCTAATCAGGTTACAGTATGAAAATGAATCGCAGTTTAAAGCTTCAGATGCTGGTGCAAAGTTGGTTTTTTGTCATTTTATTTGTGGCACTTGTTGTTATATTAGGTTATTTGGGTCACCAATATCGCTATGCCAAAGATGTGACGCAAGCAAATAGAAATATTTTGACGCAAGGTAGTATCGATGTGCTCAATCAAATGAAAGACCAAGTCAATATCACTGTGTTTGCTACCAAAGATGATCCCAGTAGAGGTGATACTTTCCGCAAAGGTATGTTGGACTTTGTCGCACGCTATCAACGGCAGAAAAAAGATATCAATATCAAATTTATTAATCCAACAGAAGAGCCGAAGCTAGCCCAAGAAGCGAATATTAAGCAAGACGGTGAAGTGGTCGTTGAATACAACAAACGCACAGAGCACATCTTTCCACCCATCGTAGAGCAAGATATGACGAATTTATTAGTGCGTTTATCACGTACTAATGAAAAGCCGATTATGTTCTTGGATGGGCACGGCGAACGTCATATGCAAGGTATTAAGAACCATGACTTAGGCGAGTTTGGTAAACAACTAGAAGAAAAAGGCTTTAAGTTCGCAAACCCTGATTTAACAATTGCGCAAGCAGTCCCTACAAACGGGGCTATGCTGGTGATTGCAAGTCCTCAGGTGGATGTGAGCGAGGTAGAAGCTAAAAAAATTCTGGAATACATTCAAGCTGGTGGAAATCTGCTTTGGTTATTAGATGATAATAATTATCATGGATTAGACAATGTTGCCGAGTATTTGGGTATCACAGTTTCCTCAGGCATTGCTGTTGATATGTCTGCTGCGCAATATGGTGCAGATGCAAAAGTTGCGTTTGCAAGTGCTTACGGAGATCACCCTATTACTAGAAGTTTCCAATTGCGTACCTTGTTTCCAGAAGCCAGAGAAGTGGATGCTAAGGCTTCATTTGACCTCGGTTGGAAAGTCGGGCGTCTGGTTGATGTTGCGCCTAATGGCTGGTTAGAGTCAGAACAAATTGCACCTGGTGTCAAAAACCAGAAAGTGACTTTTGATGAAGGTGTTGATAAACGAGGCCCGATTAATATTGGTGTGGCACTTGAGCGTGTATATGGCAAAAAAGGCCAGCGCGTAGTTGTGATGGGCAATGCAAATTTCTTATCTAATACGTTTGTTACCAATGGTGGTAATCTTGATTTTGGTATTAATGTCGTTAATTGGTTGGCAGGTGATGATCAACTAATCACTATTCAGCCAATGCCATTGAAAGACGCGAATGTCACTATACCGAATACGGATATGGGTAGAGCCGTTGCTTGGACTGTGTTTCACGGTTTTCAGTACTTTATCCCGCTTGGCTTTTTGGTAGCAGGTTTGTTCTTATGGTGGAGACGCAGAAAAGCGTGATGAAAGTTAGTTTGCAACGGAACGATAAATAATGAAAAAAAGATGGATTCTCAATTTAATCATGCTGGTGATTGTTGCTGGCTTGGTCTCATTTTTGTATTTAAAACCTAAAAATGAAGTTGAAGAAAAAGTCACCTATGAGGTTTCTCAACTAAAATTAGCAGATATTAATGCGGTGAAAGTTGATTTTCCTGCCAAGGCACCAGTCTCCTTTGAAAAAAATGATGGTTATTGGTATATGAGCAAGCCATACAAGCACAGGGCTGACCAGCGCTCAGTACAACGTATTTTATCAATTATTGCTGCTAAGTCTGAATATAAGTTGCCTGCGACTGATTTAGGTAAGTTTGGACTAGAGAACCCACTGGTAAGGCTCACAATGCAGACGACTAATGGCGAAGAGCTTTTTTCATTTGGTACCTATAATTCTGTGACAGAAGAGCAATATATTGCCTACAAAGATCAAGTATATTTATTAAGTGGGGTCTACTCGGAAGCGGCAAGCACGCAACCAATTGAAATGGTAGATAAAAACAGTCTAGCACCTGAAGAAATCAAGCAGATATCAGGCTTTGATTTTTCCCACCTTGAACAGTGGGAGTCAGCTGGACTTAAGGTCACCCTTACTAATGGAAAATGGGAAGCCAATATTGAAGCAGCAAAACCTGTGCAAAATGATTTGAATGAGTGGTTAGAGTTCAGCTGGAAACAGAATCCTGCAAAATCAGTTGAGTTGTATACCCCAGATAGAAGTAAGACATATCCTTCATTTAAAGTAATGTTAGAGGATGGTAGTAGCATCCATTTTGATAAGCTGATGGAATCTCCAGATTTGGTCCTAGCTAGGCCTGATGAAGGTTTAATTTATCGCTATCCAAACGATGTTGGTTTTACGATGCTGAATCCGCCATTGAACATAAAGTAATTAACTTCGATGCCAGAGCTGCCTGAAGTCGAAATAACCAAACAAGGCTTATTGCCACTGATCAATCAAACTGTTAACTCAGTCGTTATTCGCAATGCAGCAATGCGATGGCCCATTCCAATGCACTTACCTGAAACCTTAGCTAATCAAAGGCTATTGACCTTAAACAGGCGCGCAAAATATATACAATTAGGCTTCGAGAATGGCGCATTACTAGTGCATTTGGGCATGTCGGGAAGTATTAGCCTATTGGACAGAAACTATCCACCTGAAAAGCATGATCATTTTGATATTCTTTTTCAAGATGGGCAAGTAATGCGACTCAATGATCCAAGACGGTTTGGTGCAGTGTTATGGGCAGGGCCGAATCCAACTTCACACCCATTATTGGCTAATTTAGGACCTGAACCACTCGATGAAAGTTTTGATGGGCCTTATTTGCACCGTCACTTACAGTCGCGCAAAGCAGCAATTAAAACAACCATTATGGATGCGCATCTTGTTGTTGGTGTTGGTAATATTTATGCAAATGAGGCGCTCTTTAGATCGGGAATTCATCCACAATCAGTCGCAAATCAATTGAGTTTGGCAAAATGTAATAAATTAGTAAGTGAAATAAAGGCGACTTTAGCTGATGCCTTGGAGGCAGGGGGTAGCAGTCTGCGTGATTTTGCCGCTGTGAATGGCAAATCTGGATACTTCCAGCAGTCTTATTATGTTTACGGACGGACAAATCAACCTTGTAAAAAATGTAAAACACTTATTAAATGTATTCGATTAGGTCAGCGTTCGACTTTTTATTGCGAAAAATGCCAATGATAAAATCAATAAAAACCTATGCTTTATCTGGCTTAATGTAACAGTGACTCTCTTATTTTTGCACTCTTGTCTGATTTGAATTTTCTTGTCTTTTTTATGTGCTCGGTAGTATGTGATGGTTCATAAGTAAAGACTAAGTTTCTGCCTTTATTTTTAGCGTCATACATGGCTTGGTCAGCATTATTAAGAATCTCATCAATTGTTTCACCGACATCAGAGATGCCAAAGCTGGCGGTGATTGGGATGCTTTTCTTTCTTGGAATGTTAACTGGCGTAGCTGAAATCAAAAGTTTAATCTTTTCTGCAACAACAAAAGCCTCTTCTAAATTAGTATTGGGCAAAAGAATAGCAAACTCTTCACCACCAAATCGACAACTAATGTCTGACTTTCTCAGTTCGTGTTTTAATAACTCTGCAACATGCTGTAGTGCAATATCTCCACCCGCATGTCCAAACTCATCGTTAATTTTCTTAAAATAATCGATATCAAACATGACAATACTGACAGGTAGCTCCCTTTCATGACATGTTTTTAATAATTGAGGCGCTTTGTCAAAAAATGCTCTTCGATTATTTAGCCCAGTTAGTACATCAGTTCGAGCAAGAATTTCTGCATCTTTAATCGACTTTTCCAAGTCATACGCGAGCTCTAAGTTGCTATTCAGTGTTTTTTGGAAAATCTGGCTAGTCGAAATACATGACATAAACATAAAGCAAGCTGCCATCCCAACCCATAAGGTTTCTGGCTGGCCATGGGTGAGTAATACGGTCATAATGGGTATCAACGCTAAGCATATAGTCCCCAGCTGTACATAGCGGATATATCCGTACCAAGATATAGCAGCAGCAGCTAAACCAATAGAAAATACACTAACAATAAAAATTGAAGCCAGATTGTCCTTTGGTGTGATAATGAGTACACCAATGCTCCAGATTAAAAATACTGTAAAAAGTGAAATTGTGAACGGTCTTTCCCATTTTAATATCGCTTTGCCAGTAGGTCGTTTTCTTTTAAAACCTAGAATAAGTGAGACACGGATAATAGCAAAAAAAATTGCAATGCTGAGCCATATTAATAACGACTGATGGTTTGCACTATTCCACAGGGCAGCAACTAAAAATAGCGCAGCAAATCCACTCAGTATTGCAGGGACTAAGCTGTTTAAATAAAGCAGCCTTATTTTTTCTGTCAGAATGTGTTGTTTTTTATCGACCACTGCATTGTTCACATTTGTTGTTAAGCAGCGTAATGTATCATATACATACGATAGTAGACAACTGTATACAGATAGACGACCTAACAGCTAGTTTGGCAGGTGTTTAATTTGACCAATTACAACAATATGATTAGGACAAAAGCAACCTGTAAGATGGCAACTGCAAGCAGTGTAAAAGTAAGTGTTTTATACCAACTCACTTGCCTTTGTTGTACTTCAATCAGTTTGCTCATATCGGCTCTCAATGGAGAGTTAGCATCTTCGTTCGTTTGTTGGGTCAAATAACGGTGAATCAATCGTGGCATTTCAGGTGCTGTTTTGAGAAAGAATGGCAGTTCATTTTTCAAGGATTTTGCAATTTTTCGCCAACCTAATTGCTCACTCATCCATCGCTTCAGAAAGGGCCTGGCAGTTTGCCAAAGGTCAATATTGGGGTCTAAATCACGCCCTAAACCTTCAATGTTGAGCAATGTTTTTTGCAGCATGACAAGCTGTGGTTGTATGACAACGCCAAATCGCCTGGACATTTGAAAGAGGCTTAGCAATGTTCGTCCAAATGAAATATCTTTCAATGGTTTATTAAAGATAGGTTCACAGATTGCACGAATTGCAATTTCTAGCTCTTCTCGATTGGTGTCTTTGGGAACCCAGCCAGAATCGATATGAGCCTGCGCTACATCACGATAATCTCGATTGAAAAAAGCTAAAAAATTGCGTGCAAGGTAATATTTGTCTGCATCATTTAAATTGCCCATGATGCCAAAATCTAGAGCAATATAGCGACCATCCTCAGCAACCTGTATGTTTCCTGGGTGCATATCAGCATGAAAAAAACCATCACGAAACACTTGAGTGAAAAATAGTTCGACACCATCATGCGCTAGCTGAGAAAGATCAATTCCTTTTGCCACTAAACTTGCTGTATCTCTAATTGGTGTGCCATGCATACGTTGCATCGTCATCACTGATTTGCGACAATAATCCCAATAAACAGCAGGAATCAGCAGTCGGTTATCACCAAAGTTTCTAGCAAGTTGGCTACAATTCGCTGCTTCAAGAGTCAAATCCAGCTCGTGCTTGGTATGCCGGGCAAACTCTTCGACTACCTCCATTGGCTTTAAACGTTTTCCTTCACTAGAGATACTTTTAACTAACCAGGCAAGCGATCTTAATATAGATAAGTCTTGCTCAATGACCTTTTCAATATTAGGCCTTAGCACTTTGACTGCGACATCTTCGCCGCTATTTAGGCGCGCAAAATGCACTTGTGCTACTGAAGCGCTAGCAATGCATTCTTTATCAAACTGAGCATAAATACTTTCTAGTGGCTGGCCAAATGCTGACGTAATCGTCTTTTCAATTTCTGCATAGTCGATTGGAGGTACTTGATCTTGTAATTTAGCAAGTTCATTTGCAACGTCTTCCGGTATTAAATCTCTACGTGTAGATAACACTTGACCAAATTTGACAAAAAGTGGTCCCAGTTTTTCTAGCGCCAACCTAAGACGGACTCCTCTTGCTTCTTTTTTAACGCGCCAAAAGAGACAAGCTTTTATTATGAGTTGTAATGGATGTTGGCCCGAATCATGTGTAATAAAGTCATCTAAACGAAACCACAAGGCAACCCATAAAATATAAATTAAACGTAGATAGTGCATGGTTAATCGGTACTACTTTCTTGTATGTGTTTTTTTAGCTTACTTAACCTTTTTTCTAATCTACTCACATCGCTGCGTAAATTATCTACACTAGCGTTGAATTGATTAATTTGCCACTGTTTGGCTAAAACAGGTTTTTCTTCTTGCCAATACTCTTTTAGCATCTCGGCCAAATTAATGCTTTGTTTTTTTAAAGCATGGGTTGATTCTTTAGCAACGGCGATGACTTTGTTGGCAGGGATGTCACCTACGACCTTGCTTAGATCATCTTCAAGATCCCAGCGCATGTGCTGTAAAACTTTGGATACTTCTGATGCTAGATGTGTATCTCCATCAATTTTAATTTGCATTTTTGCTACATCATCGTTTGCCATTAGCCTGATTGCTAAGCTTGGTGGAATATGAATAATTGCATCTGCAATAGCATTTTCTGGCGGAACACCTAAACTACCATCTTCTAAAATGATGAATTTAACCTTAATTGGTACGACGTTAAATTGCAGTACTTTGCCCGCAAAAGGGATAAGGTGTTTACGCGACCAATTGTTTTGGTTGGTAATATGCTGTAAAAGTTGAGAGATAAGAGGCTTTAGCATGCGATAAGTGGCTTATAGCTTGTAGCCTTTATGTAAAGCGACAATGCCTGCGCTAAGATTGTAGTAGTCTACTTTACTAAGCCCTGCGTCTGACATCATTTGTTTTAAAGTGTCTTGATCTGGATGCATACGAATTGATTCTGCTAAATAACTATAACTGTCAGCATCATTTGCAATAAGCTTACCCATAAATGGTAGGAATTTAAATGAATAGGCATCGTAGACTTTATTTAAAGGCTCCCATATTTTAGAAAACTCCAATACTAATAGTCGTCCACCCACTTTTAGTACGCGCTGCATTTCCTGTAGAGCAATTTCTTTGCGCGTCATATTTCTGAGACCAAAGGCCACAATAACGCAGTCAAACGTATTGTCTGGAAAGGGCAAATATTCAGCATTACATTGGGTAACTGGCACACTTAGACCAGCATCAATGATATTGTCTCTGCCCACGGATAACATAGACGCATTGATGTCTGTGAGAACGACTTGACCCTGAGGACCTACTTTTTTGCTGAATAGTTTTGATAAGTCACCACTGCCGCCAGCAATATCCAATACACTGTCGCCAGCTTTTACACCACTAACGTTTACTGTAAACCTTTTCCATAGTCTGTGCATGCCTGCTGACATGACGTCATTCATGATGTCGTATTTTTTTGCTACTGAATGAAAGACTTCACCAACTTTTTTTTGCTTTTCATTTTCCTTTACGGATTGAAAACCAAAATGTGTCTCTTTGTCGCTCATGTTTTTCCTTTTAAGATGGTTGCCTTCTTTTGTGTCCAGCCGCATCTAGTTTACCAATATATTCTAACCATAAGGCTTCATAATTTTCTGCTAAATGGTATAAATAGTCCCAAGAGTAAAGCCCTGTGTCATGACCATCTGTAAAGCGTAATTTGATAGCATAGTTACCAACAGGTTCAATAGCAGCGATATTTACATCTTCTTTGCCAACTTGTAGGATTTCTTGACCATGCCCATGCCCTTTTACCTCTGCAGAAGGGGAATAGACCCGTAAAAACTCGCAGGAAAGCATACACTCTGTATTGTTATCAAAATTAATTTCAAGTAATTTGGATGCTTGATGTAATTTAATATCAATTGGTCTTGGTGTGTTTGTATTTAAGCCGCTCATAGATTGATTGTAATGTTTCACCAAAGCTGAAATGATAGCAGAACATTGATGAGCTTGATGTCACAGATAGCTTTTTTAGTAAATTAATCAGGATGCAGACCGTTTGTCGTACAAAAGTCACCTTTTGTCAGAATTAGCATTATTTTAATGGTAAATGTATCTGATTTAGTTGAATTTTGTGCTCTTCATGATAGAGTAATGTCAGTAAAAAAGAGCCTATTTTAAGGAAACAATAATGGCAGATACTGATTTAGCAATTCAACTTGCTGGATATGCAGAGTGGAGAAAGGCGCTTGTTGATAGCATATGTGACTATCGTAGTTGGTTGAATGAACAAGAGCT
>JBFIDU010000051.1:0-9859 GCA_041603755.1 Methylophilaceae bacterium | reverse complement strand
TGATAGCTAAATGATATTGCGGAGTTTCGAAGCTGCCAGTGAAGCGGCAGCCGTTCTTGTTTCTACACCAAGTTTTACAAAAACATGTTCCAAATGCTTATTCACCGTGCGCGGACTTGAACCTAAAATATCGCCTATATCGCGACTGGTTTTACCTTTGATTGTCCAGTACAAGACTTCTGATTCTCGTTTCGTGAGTTTAAACAAATGCATCAACGCCTCAATTTGCGCTACATCAGACTCTTCACGCAACACAATCATCCACTGCTCATCACTGGTTAAATCTGCAGGGCTTAAGGTCAAGCGTTTTGCACTTTGAATGATGATTAAAGGCTCTAAAGTTCCACCAGTAGCATCCTCTTGATACGCTTTAGTTATCCAGCTGAGCACCTCATGTGGCGTCAGAATTTCTCTCGCTTCAGTTAGTCCAATTCCATCGAGAAAATATGCTTTCATCCAGTCACGCGCAAGTGGTGTTTGCCAGATAATTTTTCCATCCTGTGGTGTAATGGCAATTGCAGCTTGCCCAAAAGCATCTAAAGCACTTCGTGCTTGCCGCACCTCTCTAGACGTTTGCAAGTGTGAGCTCATTCTGACCAGCACTTCATTCACGCGGATTGGCTTGGTCACATAATCTGCACCACCTGCTTGAAACGCCGCAACAACATGCTCTGTCTCAGTTAAACCTGTCATGAATATGACGGGAATATGGCTGGTCTTATTACTGGCCTTAAGCGCCTTGCACACTTCAAAACCATCCATCTCCGGCATAATTGCATCAAGCAATATAACATCTGGCTCTGCTTCCGCCGCAATTTCTAGTGCTGTTTCACCATTATTAGCAACCAGCACTGTATACCCTGACTCATCTAGCGCATCGTGTAAAACGGCAAGATTATCAGGCACATCATCGACGATAAGTACAAGCAAGGATTGCTTCCCTGTTTGCTCACTGTTCATCATTTTGTCATCTCTTGCAAAAATTGTTTCATTTCTTTAAATTGAAATTTTGCTGACAACATTCGCATCCGCTCAATAAAGACTTTGTAATCAGGGTTGTCATTATCAATCATGTCTAACTGTTGATTGATTTTCTTAGCATGTCCAATATTAGCCGATGCCAGCAATTCATTCAGAATATCATGAGGAGGAGAATTAATTTCTAACGCGGCAATATCGCTAATATTCTGCTCATTGATTGTTTGCGCATAACTCTCGATTATTGATTCGCTGCTTATCCACTCTAGGCTCAGCTTCTGACCAATCCAATCCAATAACTCTTCAACGCTAACCGGTTTAACGATAAAGTCACTAGAGTCAATGCCTGCTGAGTTTTCTAAGTTTTGATCAAATGCATTAGCCGATACTATACCAATAATTGTATTTGATTGATGAACCTTCCGAATAATATAGGAAGCTTCCCAGCCATCCATCACTGGCATTGCCAAGTCCATCAAGATAATATCAGGTTTGAACGTTTGATAGATATCCAAACACTCTTGCCCTGTTGCCGCTTGTGCCATCTCAAATCCTAAGGGTTCCAGTATATTAATAACAAGCTCTCTATCAACCTCTTCATTATCCACAATCAGAATTTTACGTTTGTGTCCTTTATAACCAATACGTGAGGTATGCTTCACATTGAATTCCCCAGCATCTCGCTCGACTTGGGGCAAAAATAAATTGATGATAAATGTAGTGCCCACACCAACTTTACTGGTAAATGTCAGCTCTCCGCCCATTAACTCAGTAAGTAGTTTGCTAATGGTTAAACCTAATCCAGTACCGCCGACGTTAACACGATTGGCGGCACTGCCACGTGCAAATGGCTCAAAAATTTTGTTGTACTCAGACTCTGGGATGCCAGGCCCTGTATCTGTAATTTCCAGATGGGCAAGCTCGTTTGCATATCTTATTTTGAAGATAATCCCGCCGGCATTTGTAAACTTGAGTGAGTTGCCTAAAATATTAATGAGTATTTGTGTAAGACGCTTTTGATCTGCTTTCACAAACGCAGGTAGTTTGCCACTAATGATGAATTTAAAGTCCAGCCCTTTATTACGCGCCTGCAATTCAAACATACTGACGATCTGATCAATGAACTCTGGAAATTGAATCAGCTTATTTTCAAACGTCAACTTACCGCTTTCAATGCGGGCAATATCTAGTGTTCCTTCGATTAATGATAGTAAATGTTCACCACTGCGCCTGATGACCCGTATCGCTTGTTTTCTATTTTCAGGGATATTGTTATCGTTATCTAATAATTGTGCATAGCCTAGAATACTGTTAAGTGGCGTTCTCAACTCGTGACTGATACCTGTGATATAGCGGCTTTTGGCTTGATTGGCATGTTCTGCATGCTGTCGCGCAAGTTGTAGCTCGGCATCTGTTTGCTTGTGTAATTCAATCTCTCGCATCAACAAGCCAGTTTGTCGGTTAGACTCTTCTTGCGCAACACGTCTACTTTCTGTTGTTAGCACCAACCACCAAGCAATAATGCCACTAGCAAACACGAGCGCTGCAAAGACTTTTAAATAGCTTGATTGCATGAAAGGCAACAACGTGTTGGACATATTTGAAATTGTTGAGACTTCATGAAAATAGATTAAACCCAGCATCGCACCAAAGAAGATAAGCGCAATGAACATCAACAAAAGATAATGTGCAACACCACCTTTTAGATATGGCCACACCCATTTTGGCAATATCAATCGACTGGCTTCCAGCCATTGACTTGAGAGTCGTGCTTTTGGCTTACAAGCGTCATTGCAGCGTGCATCCAAACAACAGCACAATGAACAAATAGAACCCTGATAAGCAGGGCAATGCGCCATATCTTCAGTTTCATATTCTTTTTCACACAAGACACATTTCTGAACGCGCTGATGTGCAGGATAGGTATAAGGTTTGCGAGCAATGTAGTAACGTCCTTTGGTAACCCAGGCAATAATAGGTGAAACGACTAATGCACTGCCAAGTGCAATGAATGACGAAAATGCTTTTGCCTCGGCGCCAAATAAGCCTGTAAATGCTGATATGGACAAAACCGATGCGATTAACATCGTACCAACACCAACGGGATTGATGTCATACAAATAAGCACGCCTAAACTCAATCCCTTTCGGACTTAACCCTAGTGGTTTATTAATGACTAAATCTGCCACAACAGCGGTTATCCAGGCAATGGCGATATTGGAGTAAAACCCGAGCACCTCTTCTAACACATGAAAAACATCAAGCTCCATGAGGATAATGGCAATTACTGTGTTAAATACAACCCAAACGACACGCCCTGGGTGGCTGTGTGTTAAACGTGCGAAAAAGTTAGACCATGCCAATGACCCTGCATAGGCATTTGTCATATTGATTTTCATTTGAGAAATGACAACAAACAACATCGTTGCAAATAGTGCCAATTCCTTTGAACTGAATACATAGCCATACCCTACTAGATACATATGAGTTGGATTGACCGCTTCTAAAAACGACATATCACTCTGTATCACTAAATAAGCTAACAAAACCCCAGCAGCCATTTTCAACATACCCGGGATTATCCATCCTGGTCCTGCCAGTAAAACGCCTATATTCCAGCGCCAACGATTCTGTTTTGTTTTCTCGGGCATAAACCGTAAAAAGTCCACTTGCTCACCAATTTGAGGAATTAAAGCAACCCCAACAGCAGTTGCTGCACCAAATAAGAGCAGGTTAAATTCTTGATGCACTCCACTAATGCCTGAAAAATGCATCATTCTTGATAGCACCTCTGGATCTTGATAAAACACCGCAATAAATGGTAGGAACATCAAGAGAATCCAAACTGGCTGCGAAAACATCTGAATACGATTAATTAAGGTGACGCCATGTATGACGAATGGGATAACAACAAGCGCACTCACCAAATAACCAATATAAAGTGGCAAGTGGAAATATAGCTCTAGCGCATAAGCCATGATTGCTGCTTCAAGTGCGAAAAGGATAAAAGTAAACGAGGCGTAAATAAAGGAAGAGATCGTGGACCCGATGTATCCAAAGCTAGAGCCCCTTGTCAGCAAATCCATATCCAAACCATACTTCGCTGCATAGAAACTAATTGGTAAAGCAGTGAAAAATATAATGACGCCCACTGCGAGAATTGCCCACAATGCATTTAACATACCGTAGTTAACAGCGATTGTGCCGCCAATTGCCTCTAACACCAAAAACGAAATCGCACTTAAGGCTGTATTAGATACCCTGAAAATTGACCATTTTCTAAAGGATTTTGGTGTATAGCGTAGTGCATAATCTTCTATTGATTCATTTGCAACCCAAGTATTGTAATCGCGTCGAATTTTTACAATACGTTGTGTTGCATTTGCACCTTCAGTGGATGCCATCATTATATTTTCGGTTGTCAAATCAAGTTTCCATTACATCGGTCAATGTCTAATGGATTATCGCAAGCAACATTTGTACCCTGTTTTAGCTTGCATCCCCCCAATAATATTTTATTGTTTATTGATGATTAAATATGTACGCAATTTTACGTATTTTTTGCTTTAATTAATCTTTTAATTTTTAGAATTGCACTAGAAAAAGAAAAAAACCTAATCATATATGTAATGATTAGGTTATCAGTTATGCCGTGATAACACGACCGACTATACAGCACTGTACTAGCTTGCTAGCAATAAACCACCTGTAAGCAACATGCCTGTCGCAAATACTGCATGGATATAACGAGGCAACTTGCCATGTAATGAACCAACAAAGTAACCCACTGTATGCAATATAGCAGTTGCCATTAGCATACCAACAAGTGCAGCGGTGTATGGCTGGCCAATTAATTCAATGCCATGCGCTAACCCATGCGCAACTCCAATGACGCTAACAAAAGCAATTGCCAATCCCTTGGGTACTGATTGATGCATAAATAACAACACACCCATCAACACCAGACCAATAGCAATCGTGGCCTCAACTCCAGCAATACCAATGCCTGTAAAGCCAAGAATAGCACCTACTGCCATAAAGCCAACAAACAATGTGGGTAGCTGCCAGCGAGAGCTGCCTCCTTGTCGTGAAGCCCACAATCCCACTGCAATCATCATCAGCAGGTGATCCCAACCTGCAAAAGGGTGCGTAAACCCTGCTTGCAAGCTGATTAATGCATGTCCTGGATGTGCGAATGCGATTTTTGAAAAAGCCAATAGTGGCAGACTGTATAGGTATTTTTTAATCATCATCTTTCCTTTAAAGCATTAAGCCCTGTTTTTCAATAAATTTAACAATATCTTCAAGGCCATGGTTGGTTTTTAAGTTTGTGAACATAAATGGACGTTCACCGCGCATGCGCTTTGCATCGGTGTCCATGACCTCTAGCGATGCCCCAACCAAAGGCGCTAAATCAATTTTATTGATAATCAACAAATCTGATTTTGTAATCCCAGGACCACCTTTACGTGGGATTTTCTCGCCTGCTGACACATCAATGACGTAAATGGTTAAATCAGATAGCTCTGGACTGAATGTTGCCGCCAAGTTATCACCACCACTTTCAATAAACACAATATCAAGTGGTTCGAATCGCTTACTTAATTGGGCAACAGCCTCTAGATTCATTGAAGCGTCTTCACGAATAGCAGTATGTGGGCAGCCTCCGGTTTCAACGCCTATAATTCGGTCAGGTGTCAGCGCTTCATTTCTGGTTAGAAACTGTGCATCTTCTTTCGTATAAATATCATTCGTCACGACAGCAATGTTGTACACATCTCTGAGTCGTTTACATAATGCTAACGTTAATGCTGTTTTACCCGAGCCCACAGGCCCACCAATACCTACTCGCAATGGCTCCTTATGGTGGTAAGATGCTGCCGCAGGTTGTTCCAAAATAGCTGTTGTCATTTAATTCTCACCTATTCTATTAAGATCTAAAAAGCCGACTGTATTGCGTTTCATGCTGACAGCCAGCGATGCTAAGTAATGGGTTAAAGTTACTGATTTCATCATCTTTTATGTGCACGGCTTGCTCTACAATGGTAGACAATTGCTCACCTAATGCGTACAAAATTTTTTGTCCTGCAACCTGCCCTAAAGGCACAGCTTTCATTGTTGCGCTTACTTGATTTTCTAGCCAGCTCCAAACATAACCATGTAAGGCATCTTTTGCCTCTATCTGCCAACACTGAGCCACGCCAGCATAAATGGTGGTGAAGGCAGGCTGGTCAAGTTGATTGATTTTAGACATGACATCAGCTGGCAGCGTATTTAAATCATTCAACAAACGGCATAGCGAATATCCCATTTGGCGGGTCTCGGCTAATGCTTCTGCAGTATCACGTCCAGCTTGATAAAACGCATCCCATGCTTTAATTGCATCTCGATCATCACTTTGCCATGCGGAATACAAACGATAGAGTACTGGCAACTCAAAATTTGCCTGATAAATCTGCAACACATCACCAATCCATGTTTTTGCAGTTTCCTCATCGTGAACGTCACCACACTCAATTGCCCATTCTAATCCTTGAGAATAACTATAAGCACCAACAGGAAGCATTGGACTAACGAGCTGAAACAAACGTGTCAATGCTGCTGACTTAGCCATGATGCGGCCTTTTGGATGGGCGTAAATTAACGATTTTATCGTCATCTGCATGCCCATGTCTGTGTCCGCCACCATAGGCACCCGCTTCTGGTTCAAAAGGTGCATCTATCTCTGCTACCTGCATACCTAAACCCAATAGCATTTCTTTGAGCACATAATCTTGTTCTAGTCTAAGGAATCCTTCCCCCACTTGTAATGGCACATGGCGATTACCCAGATGATAAGCGGCACGCATCAGCGACTGTGGTGTTTTCGCTGTGACATCATATACAGGCTCTTGTGCTGCAATTACCTGAATAACTAGACCATTTTCTGACTGTAAACAATCTCCACCACGCAATATGTGTCCACGTTCCAGAAACAGTGCTGCATCTAATCCAGATTTTGTTTTAACACGCAAGCGGCTTTTTTGCCTGCGATCAAAAGGCAGCTCAATATAGTCGTCAACCTGCTGTTGTGAATTGATGCGCTGTGTAATATTAATCATATGTGGTAACTAAAATAAGAAGTACCGTTGTGCCATCGGTAAAACTGACGCTGGTTCACAGACTAGGCTCATCCCATCTGCCAATACTTCGTACGTTTCAGGATCCACCTCAATATTGGGCATCCAGCTATTGTGAATCATGTCTTTTTTCTTTACATCACGTGTACCCTTAACTGCTAATAAAGGCTTTTGCAAACCTAGTGCCATCACCGCTGGATTATTGAGTGCTGCTTGCGAAACAAAGGTCACTGACGTTTTTAATGCGCCGCCATAGGCGCCAAACATATTACGATAATGCACAGGCTGTGGTGTTGGAATGGATGCATTTGGGTCACCCATAGCAGCTGCCGCTATCATACCGCCTTTTAAAATTGTGGAAGGTTTGACACCAAAAAAGGCTGGACGCCAAAGCACTAGATCAGCTAATTTACCAACTTCTACCGAGCCAACCACATGTGAAATCCCGTGAGTCAGCGCTGGATTAATGGTGTACTTGGCAATATACCGTTTCACTCTAAAATTATCATTACGTTCAGAGTCTTCTGCTAACGGGCCACGTTGCACTTTCATTTTGTGGGCTGTTTGCCATGTCCGAATAATCACCTCACCAACACGTCCCATCGCCTGAGAGTCAGATGACATCATTGAGAAAGCGCCCAAGTCATGCAAAATATCCTCTGCCGCAATGGTTTCCTGGCGGATGCGACTCTCGGCAAAAGCAACATCCTCTGCAATCGCTGGATCTAAGTGATGACAAACCATCAGCATATCCAAATGTTCGTCAATGGTATTTACTGTAAACGGACGGGTTGGATTGGTAGAAGATGGTAATACGTTGGGGTGTCCAGCCGCTTTAATAATATCTGGGGCATGCCCGCCACCAGCACCTTCTGTATGGAATGTGTGAATAGTTCTGTTTTTAAAGGCGCCGAGTGTTGTTTCGACAAACCCGGACTCATTAAGCGTATCGGTATGAATAGCTACTTGCACATCCATTTCCTCAGCAATATTTAAACAATTATCAATAGCTGCAGGCGTTGTCCCCCAATCTTCATGTAATTTTAAGCCAACGACACCTGCTTCAACTTGTTCACGCAGTGGCTCAGGTAAACTAACATTGCCTTTACCTAAAAAGCCTAAATTCATCGGAAAGGCATCTGCAGACTGTAGCATTTTGTGGATATGCCATGGGCCAGGCGTACAAGTGGTTGCAAATGTGCCTGTTGCTGGTCCTGTACCGCCACCCATCATTGTTGTCACACCCGACATCAATGCTTCCTCAATTTGCTGTGGACAAATAAAGTGGATATGCGCATCAATCCCACCTGCAGTGAGAATCATCCCCTCACCAGCAATCACTTCTGTGCCGCCGCCAATAGGAATATCCACATTTGGCTGTATATCAGGGTTACCCGCTTTACCGATTGCAGATATGTAACCATTTTTGATACCCACATCTGCTTTCACTATCCCCCAGTGGTCAACAATCAATGCGTTGGTAATGACCGTATCGGCCACTTCAGCTGAAACACGTTGGCTTTGCCCCATACCATCGCGAATCACTTTACCACCACCAAATTTGACCTCTTCTCCATACGTGGTGAAGTCTTTTTCAACCTCTATCCACAATTCTGTATCTGCAAGGCGAACACGATCACCAACAGTGGGTCCAAACATTTCGGCATAGGCTTGTCTATCGATTTTTACAGTCACTTTCTAAGCCTTTCAATAAGGTTATGGATTGTAGCGATAATAAATACTCTCAAAAACATACTTACAATGCCCCCATGACTCTACCCGCAAAACCATAGACTTTTCTGTCACCTGCTAAAGCGACTAGTTCTATGGTCCTTGTCTGCCCTGGTTCAAAGCGTATTGCGGTACCAGAAGCGATATTCAGACGAAATCCATAAGCCGCTTGGCGCTCAAATTGCAGGGCATCATTCACCTCAAAAAAATGGTAATGCGAGCCCACTTGAATCGGTCTATCACCTTTATTTGCCACATCTAAAACAACCGTCTTACGACCATCATTCAGCATGATATCGCCTGATTCAACTTTCATTTCACCTGGAATCATATTTTCCTCTCTATACAAAAATGATGATGACTAAGCCAGACTAGGCGCGCTTAAAAAAAGACCGACGCAGCATATACGGAATATGTAAGGAGGTGTTTTTTTAGAAGCAACGTAGTATGGCAACGTAATCATCCTTTTTATGGAATGGGGTGATGGACAGTAACTAACTTCGTCCCATCTGGAAATGTAGCTTCAATTTGAATATCGGGGATCATCTCTGCTACACCCTCCATCACATCTTCTCTAGTTAATAAGGTGGCGCCATAACTCATCAATTCAGCAACCGTTTGACCGTCACGAGCACCCTCTAAAATAGCGGCTGAAATATAGGCGATGGCCTCTGGATAATTGAGTTTTAATCCACGATTTTTACGCCGCTCTGCTAATAAGCCAGCAGTAAATATAAGTAATTTATCTTTTTCTCTGGGACTTAATTCCATATCATCATCTCTTTATTTTTCTGTCTGTCATTTCAGGTGTTCCAAATTCTCGGCCGTAGCATTTCTCGATTGGCATACCACGGTCTCAAACAATGCCATAGCATTTCAAAATAGGCTTTCGCACATTGTGTTGATTGCCCGACATAACGTGCCGAAAATATTTCAGGCATTGCTGTGACACCATATTTGGCGTTTTCATCTAATTTTTGCATAGGCTTGATCACTCTGCATGCTTCTAGGACATCGTTTGGGACTGCACC
>JBFIDU010000050.1:0-9927 GCA_041603755.1 Methylophilaceae bacterium | reverse complement strand
TTGCTTGGGATACATACTACGCAAGATACACAATTTATTTTTGTGGATACGCCGGGTTTTCAGCAAAAGCATTTAAATGCACTGAATAAATCAATGAACAAAACAGTCACACAAGTACTAAACGAGGTCGATGTAGTGCTGTTTGTGGTCGAACCGATGAAACTGGGCGAGGCTGATGAAAAGGTATTACGTTTGTTACCAAAAGATAAACCCGTGATACTTGTTGTCAATAAAGCCGATTTGATGGGGGATAAAAACAATTTATTACCACTGATTCAGGATTTTGACTTATTACATCCATTTGTCAGCATTGTGCCAGTGAGTGCAAAAAAGAATTTGTATTTAGAAGATTTACTAGCGGCTGCCAGAACACACTTACCAGAGCAAGCTGCCATCTATGAAGAGGATGAACTAACCGATAAGAATGAGCGCTTTTTGGCATCTGAGATGCTGCGTGAAAAAATATTCAGACTGTTGGGTGACGAAGTCCCTTATTCGATAGCAGTTGAAATTGAAAAATTTGAAACGATCAATAACTTGCGTCGAATTTTTGCAGCCATAATTGTTGATAAAGACAGCCAAAAGCCTATGATTATTGGTAAGGGCGGCGCTAAACTAAAGCAGATATCGACAGAAGCCAGACAAGATATGGAAAAACTATTTGGTGGAAAAGTCTACCTAGAAACTTGGGTTAAGGTGAAAAGTGGTTGGGCTGATAACGAAAGGGCGCTCAAAAGTTTGGGATATTAATCATGTTTGCTACAAGCAATGCCAATGAATGATTTAGATGTTAAACCAATTAATTTGGAAGACCAAGGCATCTACTATGCTGTCAATAGAAAAACTGGGGGCATCAATAATGTCTTTCAACTGGTGTGTGACGATGGCCAATGGTATTTATATCAATTAAAAAATACAGACAAAGATGGCGGTATGGGCTGGGTCATATTAGCTGATCAAGATAATTATGTCCTTGAGCACGTCCCCAGAGATGAAGTGATCAGTTATTTTGCAAAACCAGAGTTTCTTGAACCAAAAGGCACATGGGATATTCTTCGTAATTCGCGGTATGGTTTTGGTAAGTTTACGCCTGAAAGCATAGAGATTGGTATTCGTTATGGACTGATTGTTTTTGCCGAAAATGATAGTGTGATTGTGCCGATTTTGATTGAAAAAGCGAAAGATGAAGTGCTAAAAAGTTTAGCAGAGATAGAAAAATAATCATGGGCAGTGGATCAACTATATATCGGTATGACAATCAGCCCGTTTTTGTTCTACATACCTATGCATTTAAAGAAACAAGCTTGGTCGCTGAGCTATTTACTAAAACACATGGTCGTGTAGCAACTTTAGCTAAAGGGGCAAGGCGGCCACGCTCTGCGATGCGAGGCCAGTTACAATCCTTTCAAATGCTTTCAGCCACATGGTCAGGTAAAAACGAGCTAAAGACGCTGCATAGTTTAGATTGGGCGGATGCTTTAACTATGCTGCAAGGTGAAGCATTGATGTGCGGGTTTTATCTGAATGAATTACTATTGCGTTTGTTGCCAAGAGAAGATGCACATGAGCAATTATTTAATTATTATCAAGCTACGCTCAGAGCACTTGCCAAAGGCTTAGACTTGGCAACCCACCTAAGACGATTTGAGTTAAAGCTGTTGCAAGAAATGGGTTATGCAGTACCTTTGCAAGTGGATGAAAATAATGCCCCAATCAGTAAAGAACGTGAGTATCGCTATGAAGCTGAATATGGTGCATGCGCATTATCAGCTACGCAAAAAGGCATTAAGGTCACTGGTAAGACTTTACTCGATATGGCAGAAGATGATTACACTAGCATGCAAACACAACAAGAGAGTAAAAAGCTGATGCGGTATTTACTGACACATTATCTTGGTGATAAACCACTCCATACAAGACAGCTTTTAATAGACTTACAAGGCCTATAATTTAATTTAGAAACTAATTGAGATAAAAGATGAAAAAATTAGGTGTCAATATTGACCATGTTGCAACAATACGTGAGGCACGAGGGACAAAATATCCAAGCGTGATTCAAGCGGCATTGCGCGCTGAGCAATCTGGAGCAGATAGTATTACCTTGCATTTGCGTGAGGATCGCCGACACATGCAGGATGCAGATATCTATGCGCTACGACCACTATTGCAAACCAAAATGAATCTGGAGTGTGCGGTGACAGATGAAATGATTGGTATCGCTCTAAACGTTGCGCCACAGGATGTGTGTTTGGTCCCAGAAAGACGTGAAGAACGCACAACTGAGGGCGGGCTTGATGTAATTGAGCACTTTGAAAAAATATCAGCAGCAACAAACAAACTGGGTGATGCCGGTATTCGTGTATCACTCTTTATTGCACCAGATATTGAGCAAATCAACGCGGCGCATAAAGCAGGTGCCCCTGTCATTGAGCTCCACACGGGCGCTTTTGCTGATGCTACAGAGGGTAAGGCACAACTAGTTGAGTTGGAAAAAATTAAACAGGCTTTACAACATGCGTTAAGTTTAGGGCTGATTGTTAATGCAGGTCACGGTTTAAATAATCATAATGTGCATCAGATAGCAGCTTTAGAGGGTATAGAAGAACTTAACATTGGCCATGCGATTGTCGCGCATGCCTTATTTGTCGGTTGGGATAATGCGGTGCGGGAGATAAAAGCACTTATCCGTGAAGCAACGATAAAATGATATTCGGTATCGGCACAGACATTGTAGAAGTGGAAAGAATCGAGCATTCAATCAAGAAGTTTGGTGATGATTTTGCGGCGCGTATTCTTGCCCCAAGGGAGATGCCAAGCTATTTGCAGTCCAATATCAAAGCCAGATTTTTAGCGAAACGGTTTGCTGCTAAAGAAGCTTTTTCTAAAGCACTGGGAACAGGTTTAAGAGAGCCGGCTACTTTCCAGAATATTGCTGTGACGCATGATGATTTAGGCAAACCTACATTCTTGTTAGCAGAGGCTTTGCAAATTTTTTTAAATACAAAAAAAGTGACGCAAATGCATTTGAGTATTAGTGACGAAAAGAATCTCGCCACAGCATTTGTTGTATTAGAGACATGAATAATGAAGTTGATTTTGTTCGCCGTTTTGGTGGTGTGAGTCGCCTGTATGGCGATGCTGGTTTGGGCAAACTAAAAAATGCACATATCGTGGTAATAGGCATTGGTGGCGTTGGTTCTTGGGCTGTTGAAGCTTTAGCGCGCAATGCGATAGGTCAGCTCACACTGATTGATTTAGATAATGTGGCAGAATCCAATGTGAATCGCCAAATTCAGGCCTTAGATGATAATTTTGGCCTTGCTAAAGTGACGACTATGCACCGAAGGATACTTCAAATTAATCCAACCTGTATCGTCCATGAGGTAGAAGACTTTATTACACCTCATAATGTGCAAATGATATTAGATGCTCAATATAATATTGTTTTAGATTGCACTGATGATGCAAAAGCTAAAGTGGCATTAGCTACGTTTTGTAGAGAAAAGAATATACCGCTTTTAACATCAGGAAGTGCTGGTGGTCGACTTGACCCAACAAGACTGCAGGTTGATGATCTTGCATTTGTTACGGGGGATAAGTTGCTTGCCAAAGTACGTAATCAATTGCGTCGAAATCATGGGTTTCCGAAGGCGCATGATGCAAAGTCATCTGTCAAAAAGAAGCAATTGATATTTGGTGTTACATGTGTGTTTTCTGACGAGCCAACGATTAAACCAGAACAACTTTGCGAAACGGATACAACTGGATTAACTGGTTTAAATTGTGCTGGCTATGGCTCTAGTGTGAACGTGACAGCTACTTTTGGCTTTGCGATGGCACAACTAGCTATTAACCAGCTTTTGGCTTAATCCTTTTTTATCTCCAATAAGTTGCTTTGGAAAGGCAATTCAGCATCGGCAAGTATCGTAGGCTTGTTGTTAGCATCGTGATAGTAAAATTGCCAGCTAGTGTTGTCGTCAATGTTCGTTAGTAGTGTCTTCATCTGGTTGGCAGCAAACATAGGCAGTTCACTATCTAGCGCTTTTTTACCTATTCTATTCTTTGCATCATTAACCATTGCACTGTAATCTTCCTTAGCTAAACGATTAAAAATGCCACTATCGGTGTCGTAAAATTTGTATTCGGGATCGATAGCCAGAATTTCAGGGCTCGGAAATTGTAAAATATTGATATGCTTATTTTTTTCGTCTATTGCTAATTTCACTTTGGCGAAGTCGTAACCAATGAGCACTTTGGCCTCAGAAATCAGCAGTGCTTTTTTTTTGGTTTTAAATAGATTGAAAAATCGGCTTTGCTCATTTTTATAGTCAAAAATATCGCTATAAGTACCCTCTGCTAAAGCAACTTTGAACACCTTTTCAATGTTATGCATCAAAGTTGTGCTGTCAGCACTTACCGTATTCAGTTTTTTCTTAGTGTGTAAATATATATAAGCAATCAAGCCACCAATCACAAGGCCTGATACTAGTCCTATTAATGCATCCATTTAAATCAACTCTATTCTGTTATGACTCATTTACTTATTTCACTTTCATAATCTGGAAAGTATTGATTGATAACATGTAAATCAAATTTTCTTAGAATACTAGTGTTTGATTCTCTTTCAAGCAGGAACTCAAAGGACTTTTTTACCAGCTCCAATGTGCTCATTGAGTCGTTGCATAGCTGAAGAGCATATTCTGGTTGCACAGTGACGTCATGTTCTGTTGTGCGATTAGCTGACACTGTTACATGAAATATGTTCGTGTTTACTTCCCTAACATCAATTTTTGTCATATTGAACTCACTAATAATTCAGTTTAATACTTGAAATTTAGATTTTTAACCCAAATTATGGTGCAAAGTTAAGTTTAACGGATTAATCAAAAGGGCAAAAGGAAAAGTATGGCTAAAGAGAAAGCAGAAAAATTAGAATTCCGTGCTGAAGTAAAACAGCTGTTACATTTAATGATTCACTCATTGTACTCAAACAAAGAGATTGTGCTGCGCGAGCTTATTTCGAATGCTTCAGATGCTGCAGATAAACTAAGATTTGAGGCGCTAGCGGATGGCAGCCTCTATGAGGGGGATAGTGATTTAAATATTCGCATTGCGTTTGATAAGAATGCACGCACCGTTACCATTTCTGATAATGGTATTGGTATGAGCAAAGAAGAAGTCGTCAACAATATTGGAACTATCGCAAAGTCAGGTACCAAAGAGTTCTTTGAGGCGTTAAGTGGCGACCAAGTGAAAGATGCTAATCTCATTGGTCAGTTTGGTGTCGGCTTTTACTCCTCTTTTATCATTGCAGAAAAAGTCACTTTGATTACAAGGCGTGCGGGTAGTAAAGAAGCTGTTCAATGGGAGTCCAAAGGCGAGGGTGAATTTACATTAAGCACAGCAGATAAGAAAGATCGTGGTACTGATATTATTTTGCACCTCCGCGAGGGCGAAGATGAGTTCCTGAATGATTGGAAGCTAAAAACAATCGTTCGTAAGTACTCTGACCACATCACATTGCCAATTCTGATGAAAAAATCAGAAATGAAAGATGGTGAGTTTGTGCTAACGGATGAAGATGAAACAGTCAATAAAGCATCAGCATTGTGGGCGCGCAGCAAAAGTGATATCAGCGAAGAAGAGTATCAAGAGTTCTATAAACATGTTTCACATGATTTTGAGAATCCGCTTGCTTACACGCACAACCGTGTAGAGGGTAAGCAAGAGTATATTTCGCTGCTTTACGTTCCAAGCAAGGCGCCTTTTGATTTGTACGACAGAGAGCGTCGACAAGGGATTAAACTATACGTAAAACGCGTCTTTATTATGGAAGATGCTGAAAAACTCATGCCGCAATACCTACGTTTCGTTAGAGGTGTAATTGATAGTGCGGATTTACCATTAAATGTATCACGTGAAATCCTACAGGATAGCCGTGATGTTGAAGCCATCAAAAATGGCTCTGTTAAAAAAGTGCTGGGTTTATTAGAAGATTTGGCAAAAAACAAACCTGAGCAATATGCGACATTCTGGACAGAATTTGGACGTGTCTTAAAAGAAGGTCCAGCAGAAGATTTCGCAAATAAAGAAAAGATTGCAGGCTTATTAAGATTTGCATCTACTTATACAGATACGGATGTACAAAACGTCAGCTTGGCTGATTACATTGGGCGCATGAAAGAAGAGCAGGAAGCAATCTATTACATCACTGCCGATAGCTTTGCTGCCGCGCAACATTCTCCACATCTAGAGATTTTCCGCAAAAAAGGCATTGAAGTGTTATTAATGTCAGACAAAGTAGATGAATGGCTGTTGAGTAGTTTAACTGAGTTTGAAGGTAAAAAACTGCAATCAATTGCCAAAGGAGACCTTGACTTAGGCAAGCTAGAAGATGAATCTGAAAAAGAAGCACAGAAAAAAGTCGAAGAAGCAGCTAAAGATCTAATCGAACGTATTCAAAAAACGCTAGGAGATGATGTGAAAGAAGTACGTGTTACACACCGATTGACAGACTCCCCTGCCTGCTTAGTCGTTGGAGAACACGATTTATCGGGTAATCTAGCAAGAATTCTTAAGGCGTCTGGACAAAATGCACCTGAATCGAAACCCGTGCTTGAGATTAACCCAGCACATCGACTCGTTGAGAAGCTGAAAGCAGAAAAAGATGATGCTAAGTTCAATGATTACACACGTGTATTATTTGATCAGGCATTGTTAGCAGAAGGCGGACAGCTAGAAGATCCAGCTAGTTTTGTAAGGCGCGTAAACGCATTACTCATTTAGTCTTGCAAAATGAAGCCCTTGTTTTAAAATGCAAGGGCTTTTTCATATTTCCAACATATGAATCATTTATACTTAGACTTTACAACTGATTTAATGATGGAAGTCACAACACAATCAGTTGGCGCGATACTTGCATTAATCGTGATGACTCTTTGAACCACACAGGGAATTACATGCCAAAACTAACACCCATCAAGCAAGCACTTAGAAACCATCTTGCTTTCTCTTGTTTTAAAACCATTAATACAGCAACGCCGCGTGATTGGTATGTAACAGCAGCACATACAGTTCGCGACCATGTAGTAGAGCGCTGGGTAAAGACAGCCAGCGCATACAATGAGGAAGACCCGAAGCGTATCTACTACTTGTCATTAGAGTTTTTAATTGGGCGTATGATGAGTAATGCTGCACTAAATTTGGGCATTAATTCACAGTTGGGTAGTGGTTTAAGTGCATTAGGCCAGAATCTTGAAGAAGTGGTGGGGTTGGAACATGATGCAGCACTTGGTAATGGTGGTTTAGGAAGATTAGCTGCATGTTTTTTAGATTCCATGGCAACCATGGATATACCCGCGACTGGTTATGGTATCCGGTATGAATATGGAATGTTTAAACAAACATTAGAGGGTGGGCAGCAAGTTGAAAATCCAGATGACTGGTTACGTTATGCCAATGTTTGGGAGTTTCAACGTCCTGAATCGAGTTACACCATCAAGTTCTATGGCAAAACGATACAAAGTCATGATGCTGGTCAAGTGAAAAGCCATTGGGTAGATGAACAGCATATCGTTGCATTAGCTTATGATGTGCCTGTGCCTGGCTATGATACTGAAACGGTCAACAATTTAAGGCTTTGGTCTGCCAAAGCAACAACCGAGTTCGATTTAGCGCATTTTAATCAGGGTAACTACGAGCAGTCTGTCGAGGCGCGTAATGATTCAGAAACCATATCAAAAGTGCTCTATCCGAATGATGCGTCAGCATCGGGTCGTGAACTCCGTTTGAAGCAACAGTATTTCTTTGTTTCTGCCTCCATTCAAGACATTCTCAGACGCTTCACCAGTACGCGTGAAATAAAAAGCAAGACAGATTGGAAAGACCTACCGAACAAAGTTGCCATTCAACTCAATGATACGCACCCAGCTATTGGTGTAGCAGAAATGATGTATCAATTAGTGGATGTGCATGGTTTGGCCTGGGACTTTGCCTGGGGATTGGTGACCAAAATATTTGCCTATACCAATCATACCCTCATGCCAGAAGCGTTAGAAACTTGGTCTTTAGATTTGTTTGGACGCTTATTACCAAGGCATTTAGAAATTATTTACCAAATCAACCATGAGTTTTTACACATGGTGAATCATCATTTCCCTGGAGATACGGATTTATTAAGACGAGTTTCAATTATCGACGAAGCACATGGTAAACGTGTGCGCATGGCGCATTTAGCGGTTGTGGGTAGTCACACAGTTAATGGAGTCGCGGCATTACACAGCGAGTTGCTCAAAAGTACATTGTTTGCCGATTTTAATAGAATCTACCCTGGTAAACTCACCAATGTTACCAATGGTATTACACCAAGACGCTGGCTGAATCAAGCCAATCCCAAGCTAACTGAGTTGATAGCAAAAGCGATTGGGGAGGGCTTTCAAAAAGATTTATCAAAAATCGCTAAATTAACGCCTTTGGCAGATGACAAAGATTTCCGTAAGGCTTTCAGAGCAGTTAAAAAACACAATAAGCAAAGGCTTGCTGACAAGATTGAATCACTCACGGGCGTAAAACTTAATACTGATGCATTGTTTGATGTTCAGATTAAACGCATTCATGAATACAAGCGGCAATTGCTAAACGTGTTACATATAATTACGTTGTATAACCGCATCCGTAAAGGCGACAGTGAAAGCATCACACCGCGTGTCATTATTTTTGGCGGTAAAGCAGCACCTGGATACTGGATGGCAAAGCTTATCATCCGCCTTATTAATGATGTTGCAGAAACCGTTAATAACGACCCCGCTGTTGGCGACAAACTTAAAGTAGTTTTCTACCCAAATTATGAAGTGTCTGCGGCAGAACTATTATTCCCAGGCAGTGATTTATCTGAGCAAATTTCTACGGCCGGAACAGAAGCGAGTGGTACAGGCAATATGAAAATGGCACTAAATGGTGCTTTGACGATTGGGACCCTTGATGGTGCAAACGTGGAAATTAAGGAAGAAGTTGGTGATGAAAATATTTTCATATTTGGACTCACTACGCCAGAGGTAGCTGAAACAAAAGCGAATGGCTATAACCCTTGGGATTATTACCATGCCAATCCTGCTTTGAAAGAAGTTCTCGACATGATTGGGTCTGGTTTCTTTTCGGTAGAGGAACCTAAACGCTATCAGGCGATTTACGACAACCTTCTTAAGAATGGTGATAATTATCTATTGCTCGCTGATTACGCAAGTTATATTGAAAAGCAAGAAGAAGTTGCGAACTTGTACAAAGACCAAGAAGAGTGGTCACGGCGAGCAATTCTGAATGTCGCACAAGTTGCAAAATTTTCAAGTGACCGGACCATCGCAGAATATGCTAACAATATATGGAATGTAAAATCTTTTAAAATCTGACCTATAAAACAGAGTCATCAAAAGATTTAAGTGTAAACTTAACGCATATTCATCTTAAATTGCGATGTGAGGAGTCGAAATGAAAAAGCTAATACTTGTGGCAGCAATGGCAATGCTGGGCTGCCAAGCTAACGCCTGGGATTTGAAAGACCTTGGGTCAATAGCTGACGAGGTAAAAAAAGGAACAGGTTCAAACACCACCAGCAACTCAAGTGTTGACGCTTTAACCGACTCCGAAGTAAGTGGTGGTTTGAAAACAGCACTTAATCAAGGCGTGGAAAAGGCAGTTGATAGTTTAGGGTTGGTGAATGGCTTCTTTGGCAATAAAGAAGTCAAAATTCCGCTACCTGAATCACTGCAAAAAGTCGAAAAAGGGATGAAGCTTATTGGTATGGGTAAGCAATCGGATGAATTAGTACTCAAAATGAATCGGGCAGCAGAAGCGGCGGTACCAGAAGCCAAAGCATTACTTATTAACTCTATCAAACAAATGAGCTTGGCCGATGCAAAAGCCATATTGACT
>JBFIDU010000049.1:0-9931 GCA_041603755.1 Methylophilaceae bacterium | reverse complement strand
GCATGAGCTTAATTATCTAGCGCAGGCGCATTGGCATCATTTCAAATTTCGACTTGGGCGAATGAATGGCTTGGATAGAAAAAATAAACAGGTTCTTCTAGCACCATATCACGATGAAGATGGGTTTGAAGTGATTCCAGCTAGAGGTATTCCTTACGATACACTGGTGATTGCTATTGGCAGTACTACCAATGACTTCAGTGTAAAAGGCGCATTAGAGTATTCAACTGCCTTAGACACACAAGATCAAGCAGAGCGTTTCCATCGGAAATTGCACAATGCATTGGTGCGTGCACAAACGCAGGATTCACCAATCAAAGAGGGACAGCTAGATGTTGCGATAGTTGGCGCTGGGGCAACTGGGGTGGAGTTAGCAGCTGAGTTACACAATACGACGCGTGAATTGGCTGCTTATGGTTTAGATAATGTTGATGCAGAGAAGGATATTAAGATATCCATCGTTGAGGCCAGCCAACAACTACTACCTGCGCTACCTCAGAAGCTCGCAGCATCTGTCGAGTTGGAGTTAAGGAAGTTAGGTGTGCAAATCTATACTGGCGAACGTGTTACAGAGGTCACAGAGCATGGTGTGCATACACATAGTGGTTTATTTATTCCTGCCGCTTTGGTAGTGTGGGCTGCTGGGATAAAGGCACCAGATTTTCTTAAAAATATCGCAGGTTTAGAGACCAATAGTATTAATCAATTAGTGGTAGAAGCAACGTTACAAACAACACTGGATAAAGATATTTTTGCCTTTGGCGATTGTGCTGCTTGTCCTTGGGAAGGACATACTTCAAATGTGCCACCACGTGCACAAGCTGCACACCAGCAAGCGTCTATGTTAATTAAAACGATGAAGAGTCGCGTAGCAGGTAAGGAAAAGCTACCAGAGTATAAATACAGAGATTATGGCTCATTAGTCAATTTAGGGCGTTACTCGACAGTAGGGAGTCTGATGGGAGCAATTTCAGGCAGCTCAATGTATATTGAAGGCTTGATTGCACGTTTAATGTATCGGTCGCTATATCAGATGCATTTAATTGCATTACATGGCTTCTTCTCGGTTGCATTGCAATCTTTAGGTCGCTTTATATCAAGAAGAACCGAGCCACATGTTAAGCTGCACTAGCGCGATGAAAATGTATTATCCCAACTGGCTTATTTTACGCTAACATTTCGGTAGACGCGGTTTATGATACTCATGCTCAAAACAATGAATATCCCAAATGCGGCGGTAATCATATTAATTGGCAGATTGGCTTTTACCATCAGTAAATAAAGCCCCAACATTATCAGAATGCCGATATGTTCATTGAAATTTTGTACAGCAATGGAATGCCCAGCACCAATCAATAGGTGACCTCTATGTTGTAATAAGGCATTGAGTGGTACTACGAAGAATCCACTAAGTGCTCCAATAATGAATAGCAGTAAACCAGCAATGGCCCAGTGTGTAATAAATACCATTAATACGACTAAACCACCCATAATAATGCCAGCGGGCAATACTTTTACTGACTTCTCAAGTGTAATGTAACGGGAAGCCAGTACAGAGCCAATAGCAATGCCTATTGCAACCATAGCAATCAATTGGGTTGATTGTTCAATGGTGAAATTTAAAATAATTGCAGCCCAGGTTAATACAACGAGTCTTAGCGTAGCACCTGCTCCCCAGAACAGGGTGGTGACTGCCAATGAAACTTGACCTAATGGGTCTCTCCATAGCGTCAGAAATGCATGCATAAAATCTTTAATGATATAAAACAATGATCGTTGTTCTGGTTTGTGGTCTATGGGAAGCTTAGGTATGTAATAATTAAAGATAGCAGCAGCCAGATAAAGCGCACCAATAATCCATACCGCGGTTTGTAAGTTGTTTGATGCCAGAAAGCCACCTAAAATAGCACCAAATATAATAGCAGCTACTGTAGACCCCTCCATCCAACCGTTCGCTTTCACAAGTAATCTACTGGGGAGTAGCTCAGTCAATATGCCGTATTTTGCAGGAGAGTAAGCCGCCGCTCCAATCCCGACAATGCCATATGCATAAAGTGGTTGCATGCCTAAAATCATCGCGCCACAACCAAAAACTTTGATCAGATTTGAAAAGAACATGACACTTCCTTTGGGAAATGCGTCAGCAATTGAGCCGACAAAGGGCGCTAACAAAATATATGAAATTACAAAAAACTGCTGCAGTAATGGTGTATGCCATTCTGGGGCGCTAATGGATGCAAGTAGCGCGATTGCCGCAAAAAGTAATGCATTGTCAGCCAGTGCAGATAAAAACTGCGCGATCAGGATAATGTAGAACTTCCTCGCCATTTTACGCGCTTGCATGCTTATGAAGCCTCATTGTCATCATCCAATATCTTGATTTATAGTGCTTCGGCAGCAAAGTCTGCCAGTCTTGACCGCTCACCGCGTATTAATGTCATGTGACCATTGTGGACCCAGCCCTTGAATCTATCGACAACATAAGTTAGCCCTGAGCTGCCTTCTGTTAGATAAGGGGTGTCAATTTGTTCAATATTCCCCAAGCAAACTACTTTAGTACCTGGTCCAGCTCTGGTTATCAATGTCTTCATTTGTTTAGGTGTTAAGTTTTGTGCTTCATCAATAATGAGGAACTTATGTAAAAAAGTCCTGCCGCGCATAAAGTTTAGCGACTTGACTTTAATTCGTGTACGAATCAAGTCTTGGGTCGCTGCTCGTCCCCATTCACCAGCCTCTTCATCGGTTTTGTTCAGAACATCGAGGTTGTCTTCTAACGCACCCATCCATGGCGCCATTTTCTCCTCTTCTGTACCAGGTAAAAAGCCTATGTCCTCACCAACTGGTACAGTAACCCGTGTCATAATGATTTCAGAATAAAGTTTTTTATCTAATGTTTGCGTTAAAGCGGCTGCTAGGGTGAGTAGTGTTTTGCCTGTTCCCGCTTGCCCCAGTAATGTAACAAAGTCTACTTGAGGATCCATCAACAGGTTTAAGGCAAAATTTTGCTCACGGTTGCGAGCTGTAATTCCCCAGACATTGTGTTTTGGCTGTGAATGATCTTGAATCACTTCTAAGACAGCGCTATTGTCTTCAATCTTGCGGACGATAGCGTGAAATGGTTTTTCATAGTCATAGTATACAAATTCATTGACGATAAAACTGCTGACTAGTGGTCCAGTGATGCGATAGAACATGTTGCCAGATTCTTGCCAAGACTCCATGTCTTTGCTATGGTTTTCCCAGAAATCTTGCGGTAGCTCTTTGCAGCCACTGTAGAGTAAGTCTGTGTCTTCAAGTACTTTGTCATTAAAGTAATCTTCTGCTGCCAGCCCCATTGCTCTGGCTTTAATGCGAATATTAATATCTTTACTTACTAAAACAACTTCACGGTCGGTGTGAAAATTGTGTAAATTTAGTACGACACTAATAATTTGGTTGTCAGCTTTGTTGCCTGCTAACCCAGGTAACTCTGCCGTAATTTGGTTGGTTTGCAAAAATAGTTTACCAGTTACATGCTTGTTGCCCTGAATGGCCAGAGGACAGCCATGTTCCAAGTTGACTAAGTCTGCGCCGACGATTTCTTCCAAATAGCGGCTAGCTTGTCTTGCATTGCGCGCAACTTCGGTTAGTCCCTTTTTATTATTATCTAGTTCTTCTAATGTCACCATGGGTAGAAAAATATCATGTTCTTCAAACCTGAATAGCGAGGATGGGTCGTGCATTAATACATTGGTGTCTAATACAAAGAGTTTGGGCTTGGATGAATTCTTTTTTACCATGAGTCTTCTTTAAAAGAGGGGTTGTAAGTTACAGTGATTGAATAAAAGCGAGTACTTCTGCAACATGATCTTTTACTTTCACTTTTCTCCATTCCTTGACTAGTACGCCATTCTGGTCAATCACAAATGTACTTCGTTCAATACCACGGACCTGTTTACCATACATGTTTTTCATTTTGATGACATCAAACAGCTGACAAGCGACTTCATCTGTGTCGGAGAGCAATTCGAATGGGAAATTGAATTTAGCTTTGAAATTTTCATGTGATTTAATAGAGTCGCGAGAAATACCAAATATATCGGTATTTGCTGCTTGAAAGGTAGCGTAAGCATCTCTGAAGTCCGAGCCTTCCGACGTGCAACCTGGCGTTGAGTCTTTAGGGTAAAAGTAAATGATTAAGTTTCTGCCAACATAATCAGAGAGCTTGAAAGTGCTTCCGCCAGTTGCGGGCAGTTCAAACTCTGGAACATTTTTGTTTTGCATAGTCTACATTTTCCTATTAAGTTCTATTGTTGTAAAAATTAAGCATTAAAGCAAGCATAATTAAGAGAAAACTGGACTAGCAAAGAAAATCGTTGTTGTAAGTTGCATATAAATTAACTTTGCTGTGGAAGCCTGATTTTTATCATTGTTCCTTTTGGTTTTGCCGAATGAAATGAAATCTCTCCATTTAATACTTCGCATGCTTTAAACGCAAACGGTATACCCAGGCCGGTGCCAAATCGTTTTGTTGATTTTCCAGGGCTAAGCGTGCCTGGCTCTGGCTTAAAGGGCATGCCATTAGCTTCATCACTAATCGTAATTTCCAGATATTGGTCAATCATTGCGACAGTGATTTCAATCTTACTATCTTGTGCGGATGCTTCAACTGCATTTAGGATCAGATTATAGAAAACCTGCTCCAACAGATGCTCATCCGTCCAGATTAATTGTTTATTGGTGTTAATTTTTTTAACAATAGCGATATTTTTCTCTTGTAATTTTTGCTCGAGTGGAATGAGTGCACTTTTAATAATATTATCTATCGGCACTGCACTTAAAGCTGGTTTAAGTGGATGCAAATAGGCCAATAATGACGTCGTCCAGCGCTCCAATCTGTCAACGGTACTCATGATGCCTTTGATCGACTCTTGTGTTTCTTTGTCGTCATTTGGCACTTCAATGATTTGCGCTGTAGCCCTGATACTGGCTAGTGGGTTTCTGATGTTATGTGCAAGCATAGGAACTAAAAGTCCTAAAGCAGCTTGTTTTTCAGTTCTAATTAATGCCTCTTGGCTTTCAGCTAAATCATCAGCCATCTTGTTAATTTCTTTAGATAGAATTGATAGCTCCTCTGCCCCAGCATCGGGTACTTTATGTTGCAAGTTGCCTTGACTGATTTCTTTTGTCGCTTTCATCATCGCATTGATTGGATTGACAATTGCCCGCTTCAGCAATGTGCGCGAAAGTATCAATAATAAGCCAGCAAGCAGGATAGGGATAATCAAGATGATCATAGAAATTTGTTTAGCATCTTGTAAACGCTCTTTTAACTCATTTTGTTTTAGTGCAAGCAGATTTTCTGCTCGTTTTGATACGGTTTCATATCGACTGAATATGCCTGTTTCCATGTCATGGTAAAGTGTTTTGCGTGACTCTGCAGTTGGACTCGTTTGATACTGAAGGAACATGTCTGGCGCATTATTAGCGAAGGCCATATAGTTTTCTTTTAGATCAGAGATTGCTTTTTTTTCTTCATTGCCAATAGAGAGACGCTGAAGGTTATCAAAATGGAGCAAGATAGATTTAGTATAAGCTTTGTATTCTTCTTTCGCTTTTCGTTCATCTAACAAAAATGCGTCAAATAACTCTTTCATCTGACGGTACAAATCGCCGCGTGTCTGCTGTATTTCCTGTATCAGCGAGTGTATTCGTTCAGATTCTTGCGCTGATCTATCCCATAGGTGAATACCTAAGGTGCCGCCCATAACAGCCAATAAGATTAAAGAAATGAATATAAGTTCATGGCCCAGCAACAAGTCACGTAATGTTCTTGTTTTTGGGGTGCGAAGCTTTCTGTTAACCATTGGCTAATTTAAAGCTAACTGGGACAGTAATATTAAATGAGCGACCTTGCAATGCTTTTGGTGGTGCAGGGAAGGGTGCTGCCTTTTCTACCATTTTTAGTGCTTGATTATCAAGCGCGTCATAACCACTACTTTCACGCACGATTGCTGATAATACATTTCCATCACTATCTAGCTTTAAATCTAACAATGTAGTGCCTTCCCAGCCACGTCTTTGCGCAATTTTAGGATAAGACTTATGTTTAGCGATAGCTCTTCCTAATATGTTTCCATAAGCACTGAGTGCGTTGTCAATGTCAGCTTGCGATGGTTCTTGTGGTGGTGGCGGTTCAACTGGTGCTGGCTGCGGTATGACTACTTCTGGTGTTTTTTCAACACTTGGCTGCACAGCGATAACATTCTCAACCACTGGCGGCGGTACATATTCAGGCTCCTCAATCGGAGCTGGTGCCTCTTTTTTAATTGGTTTAGGCTTGATTACTGGTTTCGGTTTTTTCTTAACAGGCTCTGGTTTAGGTGGTTCTGGTATATCGATTGGTGGCAGTGGTTCCACTATTGGCGCTGGCGGCGCTGGTGGTGTTGGTTGCTGTAACTCAACTTTTAATACTTGTCGCTTTTCATCTGGCGGTGAAAAGTTGAAATTTGGTATAAAGATAACCAAGAAAATATGCAATAACATCGAAGCAATCACTGCCCAGATAATGCCATTCCCATCGAATTTATTGCTGTTAATCGTTGTGTCCAAAGCGTGCTAATTTAAAAGGTAAGCCTTTGATTATACTATGGCTTGATGAGATTTGTTAACTCCCAATAGTGGTTTTATACAACCATTATGATTTAGTTATGTTAAATGGCACCTTCAAACGGCTGAACATCAACCATAGTACCAATGTCACAATGCGCAACTTCCTCCGATAGTACAATAAAGCAATTTGCTTTACTCATACTGCTTAAAATGCCAGAGCCTTGATGCAAGATAGGCGTTACTTTCCATCTTCCACTATCTTGAAATAAAATGCCGCGCTGAAATTCGACACGCCCTTTTGCTTTTTTTATTATCTCTGTACATTCAACACGAAAGGTGGGCAGGGGTTTGACAGTACCACCCATAAGTAGCTGCAGCGCTTGTTGTACAAATTGATAGAATGTGACCATCGTCGAAACTGGGTTGCCTGGTAAGCCAAAGAAGTGTGCGTTTTGTACTTTGCCGTATGCAAGGGGCCTGCCCGGCTTCATGTTGATTTTCCAGAATAATATTTGACCATGTTTTTGCAGCAAAGCTTTCATGTAGTCTGCTTCGCCTACTGAGACACCGCCGCTCGTAATAATGACATCATGATCTTTCGCCGCTTTTAGTAGTGTATCTTCAAGGAGCGCTGGCTTATCTGGAATTGCGCCGAGATCAGTTTTAATGACTTTAAAATGGCTCAACATGCCAAAAATAGTATAACGATTGCTATCGTATATTTGTCCTTCCTGCAGCGGCGTTCCGACACCAACTAACTCATCACCAGTACTAAAAAAAGCCACTTTAAGTTGGCGATAAACGTTGACCTCCGCTACCCCCAATGATGCGATTAATCCTAAGTCGGCAGCTTTAATCTCATGGCCTTTTGAAAGGACTGTTTGACCTTGTTGCAAATCTTCACCAGCTAGACGGATATTACTTCCTCGTTCTGGCTGATCCAGCAAGCTAATGTACTCGCCTTTATTGACAGTTTTTTCTTTCATGACAACCGTATCAGCTCCGTCTGGGATAACAGCGCCTGTCATGATTTTGACGCATTCACTCGCTTTGACTGCACCTTGAAATGGTTTGCCTGCATAAGCGGTACCAATAATTTTAATCAGCTTAATACCAGAAGCATATTTGAAGGCGAATCCATCCATCGCGCTATTGTTATGATTAGGAACATTACAAGGCGAAATAACATCTTCGGCAAGGATGCGACCTAGGCTTTCTCTGATGGGTAATGTTTCAGTTTCTGTAACTGGTGTTAAGAATTGCTGAATGTATTTTCGAGCTTGCTCTACAGACATTGCATTAGGATCGTAGTCATCCATGCAGCTCGGGTCGGCAGCAAGCTTTGGTAATGTGATATCAGTCATGTATTTTCTTTATCCATTGCATAATAAATTCACAGATTGCGGTGGGATTATCTAGTGCTAGTTGTGGTTTTGTGCAATTAATCACATCGTCACAAGCTACAGCAATGATATTTGGATCGCCGCCTGCAAGCAAGGGTAAGCCCAAGCTCGGGCGATGTATTTCTATTTTGGGAATGCTTGTTTGTTTGAAGCCTTCTACTAAAATTAAATCTGCGTATGCTTCGGTTAGTTGCGCAATTAAAGAGGATAAATCAGCCTCTTTAGTTTTATCTGGCGTACGTTCCATCTCTGTCATTAGCGCCCAACGTTTATTTGAGGCAATTAATGTCTGCACTGCGCCCGCTTCACGTATTTGATAACTATCCTTGCCTGGATGGTCGATATCAAATGCGTGATGCGCATGCTTAATCACAGAGACATGTATCTCATTTGCTGCTAAGGCTGGTATTAATTGTTTAATAAGCGTCGTTTTGCCTACATTACTGCCTGCTGCAATGATGCCTAATACTGGTGTTTTAATCATTGCTTAATTTTAAGGCTAAAGTGTTTAGTTCCTCAAATGTATTTAGATTAATGAATGCTTCACTGCAATCATCAAATTCCACCTCGATGTAATTTAGACTTTTTTGCCAAGCACTCACTTTGCGTCCACCGCTACGTATATAGACTAACAGAGAAGACAATACAGATTTGTTCATTAGTGCAAAGACTGGATGGGCGTCATCATCGCTTTTGGCAACCGCTATTTCGGCCGATTTGTTGATTAATGACTTCATCAGCCGACTAGCCAAATCATTTGGTATCAGCGGTGAATCGCAAGGCGTGGTTAATAAGTAATCATATTTACAATGTGCCAGACCTAAACTAAACCCGGCCAACGGTCCAATATAGTTGGGATCATCATCTTGCAATACAGGTAAGTTAAAACTACTATATTGCTGGATTTCGCGATTTGCATTAATCAGAATTTCATCAACTTGTGGTACTAAACGCTCAATAACATGTTGCACAAGTGGTTTGTTTTGCAATTGAACTAAGCCTTTCTCCAAGCCGTCCATACGTGTCGCCCGACCACCCGATAAAATGATAGCGGAAAGTTTTGGCATTTGAGCCTCCACTTAACCTCCTGTATGTGACATAAAGCGAACAACAGCTGGTGCTGCACGCCGCAAGTCAAAATCATGCCCCTTGGGTTTAATGGCCATGCTGCTTACAATAGCATCAATGAGTGGTTGGTCATCATTAGGGTGATTTCTTAACAAGGGTAATAGTTCGACCTTATCTTCTTGGCCAAGGCATAAATAAAGTTCGCCTTGGCAGGTAATACGTACGCGGTTGCAGTTTTCACAGAAATTATGACTGTGCGGTGAAATAAACCCGACCTTAGTGCTTGTGCCAGCTATATGCCAATATCGTGCAGGACCACCAGTGTTTAATGTGCTAGACACCAACTCATAAGCATTTTGTAATCGTTTTAGCGTGTCTTTGTTGCTGATGAAAGTATTTTCTCGTAGATGATTCACTTCACCCAATGGCATTTCTTCAATAAAACTAATATCAATTTTCTTATCAATCGCAAATTGAACCAATTGCTCAGTTTCATCATCATTAATGCCACGCATGAGTACGGTATTGAGTTTGATGCCTTTAAATCCAGTAGCGATGGCTGCATTTATTCCAGCCAACACTTTATTCAGATCACCCGTACGCGTTATTCTTTTAAAGCGCTCATGGTTAAGGCTATCGACTGAAATGTTGACGCGCTTAACGCCAGCATTAAATAATCTTAACGAATGTTTTTCTAACTGACTTCCGTTGGTAGTGAGTACTAACTCATTCAACCCTTTTAGATTGCCAATCTCTTCAAATAGCCATAATGCATTTTTACGCACCAAAGGTTCTCCGCCTGTAATGCGAACTTTTGTCACGCCAAGTAGGACAAATACTTTTATAAGGCGTGAACATTCTTCAAGGCT
>JBFIDU010000048.1:0-9945 GCA_041603755.1 Methylophilaceae bacterium | reverse complement strand
TCTTGCGGTACATAAACCGTACTGACAGATTGTGCAGTCCATAATTTACCATCATCAAGCTTAATTTCACCGGCAAGTGCTTTTAATAAGCTAGACTTACCAGCGCCATTGCGGCCAATCAAGCCAACACGCTCGCCAGCATCTAACTGAAACGAAGCCTTATCTAAGAGTGCGTGATGGCCAAAAGCGAGTGAAGCATTGTCTAAAGTGATATATGGCATTGAAGGTCTCTAATTTGTTTTAGCGGTAGATTTGCCAGCTAGCATTGCTCGAATATTGGCCATTTTTTCTTTACCAAATTCCTTGCTTACATCTGGGTCATTAAATGGGTTGCCAAAATGACGGACATCATCTTTGGGTAACTCTGCAATAAAACGACTTGGTTCACACATTTCCATCTCACCAGCGCGCTTACGCTTTTTACACCATGAAATATTCAGTGACTTTTGCGCACGTGTAATCCCCACATACATCAATCGTCGTTCTTCTTCAATCTTATCATTATCAATGGATTCTCGATGCGGCATGATGCCTTCTTCTACACCAATGAGAAAAACATGCCCAAATTCCAGCCCTTTAGCCGCATGTAACGTACTTAGCTTGACAGCATCAGGTTCGCCTTCTTCGCGGCCTTCTAAAATGCTGATAAGGGCAACCATTTGAGTGAGTTCTAACAGTGTTTTTTCTTCTTTTTCATTACCAAATTCTGTACTGCCTTTGCTTTTGTTTGTCAGCCAAGCGATAAACTCTAAAACATTATTCCAACGGGTTTCCGCTGCACGCTGCTCTTCATGATCATATAAATAAGTTTCATATTGAATCGCTTTAATCAAATCATTAAGGACTTCTTCAGCAGGCTCGCGCAGTGAGCGCTCTTGTAATTTATTTATATATTGCGTAAAAGTGAGTAAGTCATCTAATTGCTTTTGCCCAATTTCATTTTGAAACCCGCCTTCAAATGCTGCTGCAAATAACGAAAGATGATGTTTACTGGCGTATTCACCTAATCTTTCCAATGTCGTGCTACCGATACCTTTTTTAGGCGTTGTTGCTGCACGGATAAAGGCAGGGTCATCATCCTCATTTGCAATTAAGCGCAAATAGCTCACAATGTCTTTAATTTCTGCTTTATCAAAAAACGATTGTCCGCCCGATATCATGTATGGGATTTTATGATTGCGTAAATGCTGTTCGATGATTCGCGCTTGGTGATTCCCTCGATATAAAATGGCGTAATCTTTATAGTGAGTGCGGTGCTCAAATTTATGTGCCATCAGCTTCATCACCACATTTTCAGCTTCATGGTTTTCATCAAGCGCTGCGCTAATCTGGAGTAAATCGCCAGTGCCTAAGTCGCTCCATAGTTTTTTCTCAAACAACTTTGGGTTGTTGGCAATGACTTGATTGGCGGCACGTAAGATTCGGACAGTAGAACGATAATTCTGCTCTAATTTGATCACCTTTAAGTTACTAAAGTCTTTGGTGAGTTGTTTTAGATTTTCGACATCAGCGCCACGCCAACCATAAATCGCTTGATCATCATCACCTACGGCGGTGAACTGCTTGGAAAATGCGGTGAGCAACTTTACCAATTTATACTGGCAAGCATTGGTGTCCTGATATTCATCAATCAACAAATATTTAAGCTTCATTTGCCATTGATGCAATATCTCTGGATGCTGCTCAAACAACTCTACAGGAAGTTTAATTAAGTCATCAAAATCAATGGCCTGATATGCCTTTAATGTTTGTTGGTATAGTTGATATACCTTCGCTGCTGCATGTGTGAGGTCTTCGTCTGCATTCGCTTTTGCTTGATCAGGATTAACAAAGGCGTTTTTCCATCCAGATATCTTCCATTGTGTTTTTCGTAGTAATTGCTTATCTGTTGTAGCTAGAATGTCAGAGAGAATTTTAAAGCTATCGGATGCGTCTAAAATGGAGAATTGAGGTTTGTAACCTAATGCAGCAGCTTCTTTACGTAAGATTTGCAAGCCCAAAGAGTGAAATGTTGCAATGGTTAAGCCTTTAGCCTTATTCCCAGTTAATAACTTACTGACACGCTCTTGCATCTCAAGCGCAGCTTTATTGGTAAACGTGATTGCAGCTATTTCTTTTGGTGCGTAACCAATATCATTAATCAAGTATGCAATTTTCTGTGTAATGACGCGTGTTTTGCCGCTACCTGCACCCGCAAGTACAAGTAGTGGCCCATCAATATATTTAACAGCTTCACGCTGGGGAGAATTTAGAGTGTTTAACATTTACTTCCATTGAATTCAGCATGCATTTCTGCTGAATAAAGTCATTGTGCCGACATTTTAACTGTTTACCGATAATAATGATTCCCTAAATACAAAATACCCTTTAATATTCCCTTCATATGCCAGAATTTGATTTAAAAACCATCATTTTTATGTCGATGCTGCTGACCTTTATGCTATCGATGTTATTAGGTATTACACGTGTACATCACAAAGGTCTAAAAGGTCCGGGCTATTGGGCAATCGGCAATCTGGTCGTAGGCCTCGGCATGGTGCTGGTGCTCATGCAACTCGATGATAAAGTTATCTTCTTGCCAGGTACTGCGTTGATTGGTGCAGGCTTAAGTTTGTATATTAATGGTATACAAGCCTTTTCCGGTAAGGCGCCAGATCATCGGGTGCCACTCACTGTTTTTGCCTTGCTATTTGTTGTCGACGTTTATTTTATGTTGATTAACAAAGATATCCGTACCACTGTCGTATTAGATGCACTGATTTTTGCAGCTGTTTATCTGGCTTGTGCCAGACTAACCTTTGCACAAGACGAAGGTTTGTTGGGTAATCTTTACTGGATTACATCTAGCTTATTTTTATTCCTGGGGCTATTAATGATTGGTCGTGCGATTTCAGCGGCCAGTGTTGATATTAGTGTATTGAATGCATTTGCCACCTGGCCGGTTAATGCGTACACCTTTATGATTGGGGCTGTGTCTCAGTTCTTTATTTCCAGCCTTTTTGTTTTAATGTTGAGCTACCAACTCAATAAAAATTTGGAGTCTATGGTCACTGTAGATGGCATGACTGGGATTCTAAATCGCCGTGGTTTGGAAGATGCCGCCAATAAAATGCAGGGTTTATGCAAGCGTATTCATATGGGGATGGCTGTTCTATTGATTGATATCGATCACTTTAAAAAGGTAAACGATAAACTTGGGCATTTGGTTGGTGATGATGTCTTACGACATGTGACTAAAGTTGCCTCAGGCGTATTACGCACAGGCGATGTGATTGGTCGCTACGGCGGTGAAGAGTTTGCTGTATTTATGCCAAATACCAATGAGAGTGAAGCTTCTATATTGGCTGAACGTATCCGTGCAGCGGTAGAAAGTCATACTTATGAAGAGGGTTCTCTCACTGTGCCAGTTAGTGTAAGTATTGGTGCTGCTGATTCAATACGTGCTGGATATGATTTTAAAGGGCTAATTGCTGCTGCTGACTCTACCTTATATGCTGCTAAAAAAGCAGGTAGAAATCGAGTGTTGCGCTACACCGAAGTTAAGTTAGCGGTTTAACCAACCTAATCTTCGCTATCCATATCACTGACAGTTTCTTGCATTGTTTGCTGAGGCTGATTTGCAAGCATAGCCGCTCTACTGATTGGTGTTTCTAAGCTTACTCGGCCGATTTTTGCTTGGCGATACTCGGTTAGAAAAACCATTGCTGTGCGTTCTATATCCAGCAGACCATCTCGTCGTTTAAAAGCGCGCCTTTTTGCAATGGCTTCCAGCAAGTCAACACCATCCATGGCTTTTACATCAAGTTTCATTGCATCTAATTTATAGCGCTCACTGATTAGTGTAGGGTAGTTTTTCAATAAGTTATCTGCTAGAAATACGGCAACATCTTCATCAATGACGGCATTCCTGCCAATAGCATGACTAGCAGCCAGCATATAGCCATCACTATCATATTCTATTTTTGGCCACATCATACCCGGTGTGTCAGTGATGCTCATCGTGGCATCCAGCTCAAAACGTTGCTGACTTTTAGTCACCGCAGGCTCATCACCGACTTTTGCAGCCCGGCGATTTAACAGCGCATTCATCAGGGTAGACTTGCCGACATTCGGTATACCCATAATCATCATACGCAGAGGTTTTAAATGCGTACCTCGATGCGGGGCAAGCTGGCGGCAAATGCCTGGAATCTTTTTCGCATCACCTGGTTTTTTACAAGAAAGGGCAGCAGCCTTTGTGTTTGGTTGTGCATTAAAATGATTTAACCAAGCTTGTGTTGCTTCTGGATCAGCTAAATCTGCTTTGTTTAATATCTTTAAATTAGGGCGTTGTCTAAAAAGCCGCATTTCATCAATCATCGGGTTATGACTGGCTGCAGGCAATCTGGCATCTAATACTTCAATGACGACATCAATAAACTCCATGGTTTCTGCCGCTTTTTTGCGTGCAGCGGTCATATGTCCTGGGTACCATTGAATTGCCATTATTACTCCGATAAAAATGCTGCGTCTTGTACTTTAGCTATAGCCTAAGACGAGCTGGGGTTTATTTTTACGTGATTTCTAAGCAAATAACGTAATTGCCTAAGGCGGTATTCTATCATTAGCCGTTAGTATGTTTTGCGGAATCCTATAGACGTTTTATATTGTATTGGGTTTAGCATTCGCTTTGGAGGCTTTTGCTAATGAAAGCTTTCTACCTGACCCGAGTAGTTCTTTTGTTTCATCATAGGGTAGTGGTTTGCTAAAGTAGTAGCCTTGAATTTGATTACAGTCATGCGCTTTTAAGTAGTTTGCTTGTTCTTGGGTTTCAACACCTTCTGCGATGACTTTAAGGTCTAAGTTTTTTGCTAAGTTGATAATGGTGTTTACAATTGGCGCCTTTGTCTTATTGAAAGTAATGCTGTCAGTAAATGACTTATCAATTTTTAAGGTGTCAATTGGTAAAGTATGAAGGTAGGAAAGGTTAGAGTAACCCGTGCCAAAATCATCAATAGAAAGTTGGATGCCAAGAGATTTAATCTCATGCAACTTTCTCAATATATTGTAATCACTGTCCATCAATATAGATTCTGTGAGTTCTAGTTCTAAATTGCTTGCTTTTAATCCAGTTTCAACGAGAATGCTTTTTAATTTAGCTACAAAGTTTAAGTCTATTAGCTGTTTTGCAGATATATTTACTGACATTAGCACTTCACTGGCTCCAGCTTCCTGATATTCAACCATTTGTGTGCAGGCTGTTTTTAGTACCCACTCGCCAATACTATTGATGAGGCCTGCTTCTTCGGCAATGGGAATAAACTCTGCTGGTGAGACTTTGCCTAGTTTTTCATTTTCCCATCGGATTAAAGCTTCTAAACCGATAATAATACCCGTCTTTAAATCAACCTTGGGTTGGTAGTGTAATGTAAATTCGTTTTTTGTTATTGCATTGCGCAATAGTGTAATCATCTGTATGCGCTTGGCAGCTCTATCGTTCAGACTTTGTTTAAAAAATTGATAGTTATTTCTACCCAATTCTTTAGCACGATACATGGCAATATCGGCATTTTTTATCAGTGTTTCGGGGCTCTTTCCATCATTAGGATAGATTGCGATACCAATACTACAAGTATTGATGAGCTCTCTATTATTTATATAAGCAGGTTTGCCAATAGCATCCATAATACGATTAAGTACGCTTAGTTGAATGTCTTCACCTTCATCACCCGATAAAACGATTACAAATTCATCACCACCAAATCGGGCTACTGTATCTGACTCTCTGATTTCTTCTGCTAAGCGAGTGGCTATTTCTGTTAATAGTGCGTCACCAACAGAATGACCTAAACTGTCGTTTACATCCTTAAAACGATCAAGATCAATAAAAATGACCCAAGTAGGTTTGCTTGATCTTTCACTGTGGTCTATGGCTTGTTTGAGCCTATCTTGAAGTAAGATACGGTTTGGTAGTCCAGTAAGGTTGTCATATTGTGCTTCAGTGAGTAATTGCTGTTCACGTTTATGTGCCGATATTACAATCCCAATACGACTTGCAAGATCACGATACTCTGTCCATACCCTGTCTTTATTATCCAGTTCAGTTTTACTGCCAACTAATAAAAAGGCACAGGTTTCATCTTGCCAGAAAATCGGTAGTACCCATATGTGATTAGTGCCTAATTCAGCCATAATCCTTTGATGAATCAGAGGGCTAGACAAGCTGCTAGTCTTAAACTGGCCTTGGGCAGAGCGACTGATTTCATTTAATTCCTTTTGAGACATTACTAAGCGTACCGATGATAACGCAGCGTGGCCGATCACATGGCAACTGCTTTGCACTTCATTGTTGGTGCTTTCTTCAAGGTTAGCAATGAGAAAAATCAGATCTGGCTTAATCTCATGCATTCTATTAATGATGAGTTGTATCACGCGACCTACATCCACGGTTGAAATGATTTCTTGATCAATTGCTGAGTAGGATTGTAGGGTCTCAAGTTGCTGCTTAATATGGTTAGACATATCATTGAAGGCGGTTGCAAGTATTGAGAACTCAGAATTGCCACTGACACTCACTGGTGAGAAAACTCCTTGTGCAATTTTTTCTGTTCCACGGATTAGGTTTTCCATGGGTACCATCGTTCTTCTTATTTGGATTAGGCTTAGTAAGCCAATAATGAGTAAGCTTAATAAACTGATACCAATATAAGCTTTGCTTCCGATGTATTCTCTTAAGTGCGATTGAGAAAGAGGTGTCAATCGTTTTGTTTCAAATAGCCATGAATCACTTAGAAATTCACCATTAAGAAATAACTCCCAGCTTCCTGAATTTATTGGGTCAGATACATTTTGGTTATTACCAATACCATTGTGAGAACAAAAAAGCTTGGTTTTACTAGTGCTAACAGTTGAATAAGCACACACACTAAGATTATCTTCGTAGTCGTCACCCCACAAATATTCTGGGTTCAAAGTGGCTAGATAGAAATTGTCTTTGTTTTCATTCTTAGCATTAATGAAAAAGTTGACACTTGGCATACCTTGTTCATTCTTCAAGATAATTAGTTTGAATTTATCTTGAGTACTATTTTTTAATGTTGAAATGTCTTGCTGTGGAACTATTCTTTTTAATTTGTCATTATTGTTGATTTCATCAAGTGAAAACTTCTCTATATAATCAAAAGGCTTGTATTCGGCGTCTGCGATTAATAATTTATAGTCTTTGAGTTGAGAGATGCTTTTCTTTAATTCTAACTCTCGTGTAATTAGATTTCGTGCATAGACCAGATTGGTGAACATATTAAGGGCATGTGTACGGCTTTTATCAACTAATGTCTGATGTTCATAATTGACGACTAAATCATTGATTTTCGTGAGCGATAAAACCGTCATTAGGGTTGCAGGAACTGCAGCCGCGATGAAAAGCAATATTGCAATCTGGCGACTGATCTTATTACTAAAAAATTTAGCTTTAATCTGCATTTAGTTAATATTTTGACGCAAGGTCTATAAATTTACCATCATTAGCACGTATCACATCATCTAAACTCTCTTTATTTGATATCTGTGTTTTAAATGTGCCATTTTTACCCATGCTAAATAAATCAAAGTCTGAGTTGAGTGGATTTAATTTTTTATCTTTACGGTTGCCACCTTTACCTTTTTTATCATATAAATTAGTGTATTGGTATGCATTTCCCCAAGGGTCTGTCATGCCGGCAGCGTCAATATCTGCAAGATTGTTAGGATATGATCTAGTATCATTCCAATATGCTTCAGCTTTAACGGCAATTGCTGCAATATCTTCTATTGCTTGATTCACTTTTGCTTTTTCTGTGTAGTCTTGATACGCAGGTATGGCGATTGATGCTAGTACGCCGATAATAGCGACCACTATCATGAGTTCGATAATGGTTAAACCACTTTGCCCCTTTTTTTGAAAGCGGATATCTAATAAATTATTTGATTTCATATCAAATATAGTCCAAATGAATATTTCAGTAGCTACAATTTGCAAAAAGTGTGCCTTATGTTTCACATAAAACTATAACGGATAAATGTGCGCTATATTTAGGTAATCTAAAGGGTGTTCGTTGTTTTATTTTGCTTCTACCTAAAAATGCAAAGGATGCCTAAATGTCGAGATATTGACGGTTTGTGTTAATAGCAGAAATTAAACGCAACATTATTCATAATACTGATGCCAGCGGGTGGAAATAGGTATTGTTCTGCTGCATAGCCGTATAAAATACTGTTTATGTCATTGCCACCAGAAATTAAGCCAAACCAATCTGTGCCTTTACTGAAGGCACTACATATCCTAACGAGAGATAGCAGACTAAACCAAGATAGCCGGCGTAAACTTAAACAGGTCTATCACTTGGTTAACTTTATTGAGCCGCTTGTAAAAGAGGTGCTAAACAAGCAAGATGATTTAACACTAGTTGACCATGGTGCGGGTAAGTCCTATCTCGGCTTTATTTTATATGACCTATTACTGAAGCAGCTGCCACACGGGCGGGTTATTGGTATTGAAACACGCGCTGACTTGGTCGAGAAGTCGGAGTCGCTCGCCAAAGAGTGTGGTTTTGAACGAATGCTATTTCAACATTTAACCGTGGCAGAATCAATGATAGCGCCGACCATTCCAGAAAAGGTTGATATTGTTACGGCTTTGCATGCTTGCGATACAGCGACAGATGATGCGATTCAATTCGGCTTAAAGAAGCAGGCGCAGTATATGGTGTTGGTGCCATGCTGCCAAGCTGAAGTGGCAAGTGTGTTACGCAAACATAAAGCGGAGAGTTTGAGCAAAACGCCATTGTCTGAGCTCTGGCGTCATCCTATCCATACGCGCGAATTTGGCAGTCAAATTACCAATGTACTTCGCTGTTTACAGTTGGAAGCTGCAGGCTATAAGCTCACTGTAACCGAACTGGTCGGTTGGGAGCATTCGATGAAAAACGAGTTGATTATTGCACAATATACGGGACAAAAACGTAATAGTTCAAATGAGCGTCTGCAAACGATACTCACAGAATTAAACTTAAGTGAAATACAACCACGCTTTGTATCTTAAGTCAGTGTAAAAGTTTTTGTAATGTAAACATGCTTAGTCTGACTAAGTGTAGTCTCGATTAACGCGACATTTATTAACTAAAATAATGATGTTTAACTATGCTGCGGTTCACCATTAAGTCGCTAAGAAAAACTTTTTTTAGCAAATATACATTTGCAGTTGCGATACTGGCTATTGTCTTTGTAGCGGGCATCTTTGCAAGAAGTCATGTGTTTGCACCAGATTTGCATCGGCTTTATATGGAGTCGATGATGGTTGAAGATCAGCCGCCAGTCATTTTTATTCATGGTGTATTAGGTAGCAAACTTAGAGATGTAGATAGTAATAAAGATTTGTGGCCTGGTAGTGTGCGTCGATTGCTACTGCATAATTATGCCGATATTGCGTATGAAATTAATCTGCAAACACTAGAACCGCTACCAAGTAGGGCCTTTGCTTATGCAATATCCGATGGTGCAGCGGGCAAAGATTTTTATGGCAAGATTGTTAGAACTTTGTCCGATACAGGTGGCTATAAGCTTTGCAAAATTGGTGAAAATATTAATCCAAAGCAAAAGAACTACTACGTATTTCATTATGATTGGCGACAAGATAATGTCATCAGTGCTGGTCAATTGGCAGACTTTATTGAACAAATAAGACTTGATTATAAAAATCCAAACTTAAAGGTTGATATCGTTGCACACAGTATGGGTGGGCTTATAACAAGGTACTACCTGCGTTATGGTAAGCAAGATGTGATTGGTGATAATCACTTTGATGAAAAGCTCAATATGTTTGGTGCGGAGCGTGTGCGCAGAGTGATATTGCTGGGCACACCCAATTTAGGTTCTGTTAAAACACTCAATTTATTTATTCAGGGTGTTGATATTGGCATTAACCAAATT
>JBFIDU010000047.1:0-10102 GCA_041603755.1 Methylophilaceae bacterium | reverse complement strand
TCCTCAAAGTTTAATTGACCGTGCACGCTATGGCAAAAGCTATAGTGAAGACTTACTTGCAAAACTTGGTGCTGCTGACTATAAACTTGTTCATCATGCCTCCAATGGACGCAGCGTATACAGTTTTTGTATGTGTCCGGGCGGCACTGTGGTTGCTGCCACCTCAGAACCAAATCGCGTTGTCACCAATGGCATGAGCCAGTATAGCCGCAACGAACGTAATGCCAATGCAGGCATCGTCGTGGGCATTACACCTGAGATTGACTACCCTGAGCATCCGCTGGCAGGCATGGAGTTGCAACGCAAACTCGAAAGCAATGCTTATATTTTAGGTGGTAGCAATTACAATGCCCCTGGCCAGTTGATTGGTGACTATTTGATTAATCAACCTTCAACACAGTTGGGCGCAGTAACACCTTCTTACACACCTGGCGTTACGCTCACAAATCTAGATACAGCTCTGCCAGCATTCGCCAATACTGCCATTCGTGAAGCCATCCCAGCATTCGCCAGAAAAATTGCTGGTTTTGATCTAGCCGACGCTGTGTTAACTGGCGTTGAAACGCGCACTTCCTCACCCATTAGAATTAAGCGGGACGACAACACCTTTCAGAGTATCAATGTCAAAGGCTTGTTTCCATGCGGCGAAGGAGCTGGCTACGCAGGGGGCATTTTATCCGCTGGCGTAGATGGGATTAAAGTAGCTGAGGCTTTAGCGCTTAGCATGGTATCAGTTTGACAGTAGCCTTTTATAACCTTCATGCTTAAAATGACTATGACATTTAATGATTTAAATCAATGTTGAATGTTTTTCGGCGCGTAAAATTTCTGACTTATGCATAAAGGAGAGCTATATGAAAAAGAATGTTGGTGATATTGACCGCATAATACGAATTCTTGTTGGATTAGCGCTACTTGCTTGGTATTTTTTTGCTGAAGGCCCTGCCTGGGCATTAGTCGGCATATTACCGCTGGCAACAGGCTTATTTACCTCGTGTCCAGCGTACAGTTTATTGGGCATTAATACCTGTAAAACAAAATGAATAAAGCGTTCAGTGCAAAATCCACTGAACGCTTTCATATTTATTGACGAATCAAGTAGTCAAAAGCACCCAATGCAGCTTTTGAACCCTCGCCCATCGCAATTACAATTTGCTTGTAAGGCGTTGTCGTGACATCGCCTGCAGCAAACACACCTGGCAAGGAAGTGGCATTGTGACTATTCACTTCAATCTCACCAAATTTACTCAAATTCACTGTTCCTTTCAGCCAATCGCTATTTGGAAGCAAGCCAATTTGTACAAACACAGCATCCAGCTGTAAGTGCTTACTCTCACCTGTTACTCTGTCTGTGTAAGTTAAACCATTCATCACATGTCCATCACCGGTAATTTCTGTTGTCTGCGCACTGGTGATAATGGTGACATTATCCAAAGATTTTAGCTTTTTCTGCAATACAGCATCCGCCTTTAATGTTGTATCGAACTGCAATAGCGTCACATGTGCTACAAAACCTGCTAAATCAATCGCTGCTTCAACACCTGAATTACCGCCTCCAACAACAGCTACTGGCTTACCTTTAAATAAAGGCCCATCACAATGCGGACAGTAAGCAACGCCTTTACCACGGTACTCTTTTTCTCCCGGCACATTGAGTTCACGCCATCTTGCACCTGTTGCTAATATCACCGATTTTGATTTCAGCGTTGCACCACTATCCAGCTTTACTTCAATCAAATCTGTATTTTTATTACCTTCTTTTCCAGGCTCTGCAAGGCTTGCAGCACGTTGTAAGCTCATGATGTCAACGTCATAGCTTTTCACATGCTCTTCTAATGCCATCACTAATTTTGGGCCTTCTGTTTCTTTAACAGAAATAAAATTCTCAATAGCTAATGTATCCATCACTTGGCCACCAAAACGTTCAGCTACGATACCGGTTCTAATACCTTTTCGTGCGGCATAGATTGCAGCTGAAGCACCAGCAGGACCACCACCGACGACTAACACATCATACGGTGCTTTTTGGTCTAGCTTCTTGGCTTCGCGTGCAACAGCGCCAGTGTCAATTTTTACCAAGATTTCTTCAAGCTCCATACGCCCAGCACCAAACACTTCTCCGTTCAAGTAAATAGTAGGAACAGACATAATCTCTTTTGCTTTTATTTCGTCTTGGTAAAGCCCACCTTCCACCATCACATGGGTAATGTTGGGGTTAATCACTGACATCATATTCAGCGCCTGCACAACATCTGGACAGTTATGACAACTTAGAGATACGTAAGTCTCAAAGTGGAATGTGCCTTTTATTGTAGCAATTTGATCTATCTTTTCTTGTTCTAATTTCATTGGATGACCACCTGTATGTAACAAGGCTAATACCAATGACGTAAATTCATGTCCTAGTGGAATACCTGCAAAGCGCACACCAACAGCTTTATCAGCTTGCGTATGCGTCTCTCCGCGTTTTACGGCAAAAGATGGTTTGCGCGCATTATCTTCTTGCACGAGACTGATTTTGTCTGACATATTGGTAATTTCAACCAACAGCTCATGCATCTCTTTTGCACCTGCGCTGTCATCTAAAGACTCTGCCAATACAATAGGCTCACGTAACATTTGTAGATACGTCTGCAATTGCGTTTTGATATTTTCTTCTAGTGCCATGATTGCTCTCTTTACATAATATTCAGTGTTAAAAAAGGCGCTATCTTTTGGACAACGCCACTTTTAAGGTTTGCTAGGGTTTTGCCCTAGCAACGATTTCTCATTTAATTACGCAGAATTAAATTTTACCAACTAAGTCCAGTGAAGGTGTCAATGTTGCTGCGCCTTCATTCCATTTAGCTGGACAAACTTCATTTGGATGTTCTGCAACAAATTTAGCTGCTTTTAGTTTACGTACAGTTTCTTTCACATCACGTGCGATTGCATTGTCATGAATTTCTAGTGTTTTAATAACACCTTCTGGGTTAATGACAAAAGTACCGCGTAGAGCCAAACCTTCTTCAGGAATGTGTACGCCAAAAGCATTCGTTAATTGATGCGTTGGATCACCGATTAGTGGAAATTTTGCTTTACCTACTGCTGGTGAAGTTTCATGCCATACTTTGTGTGAGAAGTGTGTATCTGTTGTCACAATGTATACTTCTGCACCTACTTTTTGGAATTCAGCATAATTGTCAGCTGCATCTTCAATCTCTGTTGGGCAGTTAAAAGTAAATGCTGCTGGCATAAAAATTAATACTGACCAATGGCCTTTTAGACTTTCTTCCGTAACTTCAATAAATTTGCCGTTATGAAAAGCTTGTACTTTAAATGGTTGTACTTGCGTGTTAATGAGTGACATATGTTTTCCTTTTCTCCATGGTTATTAAAAATTGTTGTTAATAATTGAATTAACTTCGATAAACGTAATTATAGAAAACCTTCCACAATTAGTAAATTTGATTGTTTTAATCAATATGATAAATAAAATTTATCATCAAGCCGATGATAACATCATACTAAGAAACCAATATGACATTTATGTGATGACAAACGTTTCATTGCCATCCGCATTGCCCAAATTGTCAGCCCACTCAATGAGGATCTTGTCGCCAAGTTTAGCACCAGATAGATAAAATGTGAGATACGGGTTTTTTGCAATACCTGTACCTAGCTGCATTTCAATTGCTGGCTTTTCATTATGACGTATTGTGATGGTTTGAATAAAATGTGCAGGTATCAGTGCGCCATCTAAATCTTTACCCTGTCCTGTATGCATCGGATGCGTAATAATCGCTTTCACTTGTGCAACATCTGGCTTATCAGCAAGTAACTTTGCTCTGATTTTCATGCTTGAAACAAACTTTTCATTGATACTGCTCGATCCGCCACAGCCATTTTCCAACACTGTTACCAGCCGCTTTGCTGTGAAGTATTGGTTACCAGACTTCACAATCACTTTAATATCTGAAGTTTCAGCCATCTTTATCCTGGTGACCATACTTGGCAAAGCACCATGATTAAACATGTAATTACCAATTAACGCTGTTGGATTTTTATCGACCAATAATGCAATGGCTTCGGTATTAGGTATGTGGCTACTAATTTCCACTTGCACAATTGCGCCATTTTCAGCGCGACTTGGCGCTTTAATGTCTATCTCGTTACTTTCAATTTCATTACTGATAGTAAGCGCCTGCTCTGCTGTTTTATTATTTTTCGCGCTGAATGCTGCTTTATTCCAAGCAGCAGCCATTAATTCAAATGGCATCAGCAATATTGCCGAAATACCAAAACCTAAAAAACGTCTACGTTTCATCTATACTTTCTCTTGTGATGATTGCTAGCAGAACAATGTTCCATTGCAGTCTAACCTTTTTTTCTATAACTCTGGATACGCTGCAATTCCTTTAACCTCGCCTCAACAATTGATTTCTCATAGAAAGTCCCATCGTTTGCTCTTGCTGCAAATTCCATTTGTTCCACAGCTTTATCCAAATTATATTGCCGATAATATGCTTCACCTTGCGCTTGGTATCTGAGTAATTCTTTACGTTCCAGGTAGTAAGCTTTTGCCAATAGCTCATAGAAATAGGGATCTCTTGGATATAGATGTTGTTTTTCTTTAACTAAGGCAATCATAGACTTAGAATCTTTAATTGCCAGAAAATGTTCTGCATAGCCGTAAATTAAGGCTCTATTCTCAGGATAACGCTTAAGTGCCTCTTGGTATTGTTTGGCTGCATTTTGTGGATTATTACTTGCCACCGCAATTCGCGCTTTTAGATTCTCAACAAATGCACTTTTCGCGCCATGCGTATCCAACCATTTCAATTCTTCAGCAGCACTAGCGATATCATTCTTACGAAGCATTGCAAGCGCTAAGCCATAATGCTCCGATGTTTCATTTGCGTAACGACCTGATGCAATGTTGTTATTAAATTGGTCTATGGCCGCTTGCGCCAATCCACTACTAGCGCGCAACTTCGCTTTTACAAAGTAATAATCTAAACTAGAGGTAACCTGCTTATATGGCATGCTTGCAACGCGATTCTCAACATCTGAGATACGCTCTGTCGTAAGGGGGTGAGTGCGTAAAAAACTAGGGGCACTACCATCAACGAAACGAGAACCCCTTTGTAAAGTGACGAAAAAAGCTGGCATACCACGCGGATCAAACCCAGCGTTCTCAAGTATACTCAACCCAACTCGGTCAGCTTCGCGCTCATGGGCACGTGTGTAATCCAATTGCCGCTGTATACCTGCTGCAGATGAAGCCGATAGTGCACCCGATGCAAGTTGTGGATTTGAACGGGAAACTAGTAACGCCAGTGCGATACCGGCAATATTTTTAAATGTATCGGTTTTTTGCTTTGCCAGCATTCGAGCCAAATGGTGTTGCGTTACATGCCCTATTTCGTGTCCTAATACCCCAGCCAATTCAGATTCTGTGTTAGAAGCTAGAAATAAGCCTGTATGTACCCCGATCACGCCACCTGGCATTGCAAACGCATTAATGGATGGATCCTTGACGACAAAAAAGTAGAATGTCTGTTGTTTATCATCACTTGCAGCGGCCAATCGATTGCCAATTGTTTGCAGATAATCCACTATTTCCACATCTTGCAATACCTCATCACTCACTGCGACTTCAGCCAAAATTTGCTCAGCAATGCGCTGCTCATCTTGTGCAGATAAAACAGTTTCTGATACATCACCCAGCTCTGGTAATTCATCATGTAAATCATCAGGCAAACTGATATCTAAATCAATTGATTTACTGTATGGCTTTCCCGAAAGCGTATCATCAGCATTGACAGTAGAGGCTGTCAGCATGCCCAATAACAGCAATGTATAGAATAAATAAGGCATTTTAATATTGTGATTCATAAAGTATTGTTATGATAATGTGATTAAGGGCAAGTTCACACTATTTCGATAAAAGGAAATCATGAATGGATACATTAACCCACTTTGATAAGCAAGGACAAGCTCATATGGTTGATGTAGGCGATAAAGCCTCAACACGCCGTGTTGCCATCGCATCTGGTCAAATCCATATGCAAGCGAGCACTTTGCAACTGATTCTAGCAGGTGATGCAAAAAAAGGAGACGTGCTTGGTATTGCGCGAATTGCGGCCATTCAAGCGAGCAAAAAAACAGCAGACTTGATACCACTTTGCCATCCAATCAGTTTGAGTAAAGTAGCTATAGATTTTGAAATTGATGAAAAGAAAAACGCTATTACCTGTAAAGCAATAGCTGAAACAACTGGTCAAACTGGCGTTGAAATGGAAGCGCTTACTGCAGTCAATGTTGGCCTTCTCACAATTTACGACATGTGCAAAGCAGTTGATAGAGGCATGACCATGAGCAACATTAAGTTGCTTGAGAAGAAAGGTGGAAAGTCAGGTCATTGGAAATATACTGAACCAGCATAAATCACTTTTCTCGCACCAAACAAGTGCTAATCACGAATTAAGCTGTGCAAACAAGTGATCGCTTACATTCATCTTTGACCTGAAATCAGATAAATTTCAGCCGCGACAATACCCTCTTGTGGCCCAAGTAAAACCAATATATCACCCTCACCCAGTACAATATCAGGTCGCGGCGCAATATCGGCTCGCATATTTGGTCGCCTTAAGTGCTGTATTTCAACATTAAATTTATCCAGCTCAAGGTGATCTAAACGCAATTTACAAGCGTAAGCATTTTTACTGATTTCAACTGGATGCAGTCGAAGTTGTTGTGTATCACCAAAGTCCACACTGACATCAGACACGCCACGGAAATAGCCTTTAAACATCTGATAGCGCTCTTCACGAAACAGTCGAATTCTCTTCACCACACGATTGATTGGCACGCCGAGTATAACGAGTGCATGCGAAGCTAGCATCAAGCTCCCCTCTAAAACCTCTGGCACGACCTCTGTTGCACCTGCACGTCTAAAGTCTTCCATATGGGTTTCATCAGAGGTACGCACAATCACTGGCAAATTTGGATAATTCTCTTGCGTAACATGCAATATCTTCATGGAGGATCGCATATCAGAATAACTAACGATTAATGCCTTGGCATTTTCAGCGCCAGCAGCATGTAAAACCGCATTACGGCTCGCATCACCGTACATCACATGCTCCCCTGCAACAGTTGCTTCATGCACGCGTGTTGGATCGATATCCAAAGCAACAAAAGGTATGTTTTCTTCTTTTAAAAAGCGACCCAGATATTGACCACTTCTTCCGTATCCACAGAGAATGACATGATCTGACAAAGCTTTACCAACGTGTTCGATAGCCTCGACTTTTTCACTGGTGTTAGCAATGTAGCTTTTGGCCAGTTTACGTGCAATGCGTCCGTTGTATTGGATGATAAAAGGTGCCACTATCATGGATAATAAACACGCTGAAAGCACCAATTGCAGCTCATCGCCACCAATTAAATTTCGGTTTAGCCCTAAGGTTAAAATCACAAAACCAAACTCACCAGCTTGCGCTAGGATAACACCAGTCCGAATACCTACACCCCACTCATAGCCATACACCCTTACCAGCACCGCAATTACAATTGCTTTAAAGAGCATGAACAATATTAATAAAAATGAAACGAGCAATATATTGTTGGCAAGATAATTAAAATCCAGCAACATCCCCACACTGATAAAAAAGATACCCATCAAAATATCGCGGAAAGAGGCAATATCCGATTCAACTTGATACCGATAGCGCGTTTCAGAAATCAGCATCCCTGCTATAAAAGCACCTAGCGCATAGGAAAGTCCTGCTAGGTTTGTCGCAAAAGCCAATAGCAAAGTCACCATGAGCACATTCATCACAAAAAGCTCACGAGAGCGCTGCCTTGCTACAAGACCAAACCAGAAATCAACAACAGGTTTACCAAACTTGAATAGGATAAACAGTAAAACAACCGTTTTGATAAATGACAACCCAAGAATGGTGGTTAAATCAGCACCTTCCGAACCAAGCGCAGGAATCAATACCAAAATGGGAATAACTGCCAAATCCTGAAATAGCAAAACCCCAATACTCAGGCGGCCATGTCGTGAATTTAAATCAACACGTTCCATCAAGATTTTCGATACAATCGCGGTCGAAGACATGGTTAAAGCTGAAGCAATAATAAATGCCACAATAAAACTAAAGCCAGCTAACCAGGCTGCCAATATAATAGCCGCCATTGTAATCACGACTTGCGCCCCGCCTAATCCAAATAACGTTTTACGCATTGCATAAAGCTTGGGTAAACTAAATTCTAAGCCAATGCTAAACATTAAAAATACGATACCGAACTCTGCTAGATGACGACCTGACTCTGTGTCTGGAAGTAAAGCAAATGCATATGGTCCAAATAGCACACCGACAATAAAATAAGCCAGCATTGGTGGTAAACGCATAGCACGAAAGAAAGCGACGGCTAAAACTGAGCTAGTTAAAACAAGCAATAAACTGGCGAGCGAATTAAACAATGATGGGCTTTCTTAAAATTAATTATTTATATTTAGCATAAAAGATATGGTTTATGCAAAAAATGTGCCTGATAGCTTTTATTTACTGATAATCACGCTTTTTTTACTTTATTCGAGACCAAATCCCTTTTATACTAATTGTATATGAGTCCTACATTAGTTCAAACGGAATTACCACACGTGACCAAACAGTCCACATTGGATCGCGCACGCACGGTATTGCGTATTGAAGCCAAAGAAATTGAATCACTAGCTGACAGACTAGACAGCAACTTTGAAGCCGCAGTTGAACTTATTTTACAGTGTAAAGGGCGTGTTGTTGTGAGCGGGATGGGTAAATCTGGCCATATCGGTGGCAAAATCGCAGCGACTTTTGCCAGCACAGGAACGCCTGCATTTTTCATGCACCCTGCTGAGGCGAGCCATGGTGATTTAGGCATGATCACCAATGGTGATATCGTGATCGCACTATCCAACTCAGGCGAGAGTGATGAGTTACTGAATATCATTCCCACGATTAAAAGGCTAGGTGCAAAAATTATCAGTATCACTGGCAAAGCAACATCCACGCTTGCCAATGAGTCACACGTACATCTAAGTGCGGAAGTCTCACAAGAAGCATGTCCTTTAGGTCTTGCACCGACTGCCAGTACAACTGCCGCACTTGCGCTTGGTGATGCGCTTGCTGTTTGTGTGTTAGATAAACGTGAATTTTCTGCTGAGGATTTTGCTAAATCTCACCCTGGCGGCAATTTGGGCAGACGTTTGTTCACCCGTGTTAAAGACATTATGCGCACTGGCGATGCTGTTCCATATGTACAGGAAAGTGCATCAATGGCAGATGCACTGATTGAAATGACCGAAAAGAGCTTGGGTTTAACCGCAATCGTGAATGCGCAGCATCAGCTAATAGGCATCTTTACCGATGGTGATTTACGCCGCTCTTTCGCTAATAATCATCACACAGAGTTCACGAAGATAGCTGATGTCATGCATATCAAACCGAACACCATCGGTGCCGACAAACTCGCTGCCGAGGCAGTAGAGTTGATGGAAAAAAAGAAAATCAATGGTTTGCTTGTCACAGATGAAAACGGAATATTGGTTGGTGCCTTCAATATGCACGACCTATTAGTTGCAAAAATAGTTTAATTTGAAAGAAGATAAAATTGAGTGTTATAACAGTCACAGATGAAATTAAAGCACGCGCAAAGAAAATTAAAGTTGTTGTTTTTGATGTTGATGGTGTCATGACCGATGGTGGTTTAATGATCGGGGATGATGGGCAAGAATATAAAACTTTTCACTCACATGATGGCCTCGGGATGAAGCTCCTAAAGAAAACACCAGTCCAGATGGCAATTATTACTGGCCGCACTTCACAAGTCGTCAAAACAAGAGCAGAAACAACAGGGATTAAACATTTCTATCAAGGCGTTGAGGATAAACTTGCAGCCTTTAATGATTTACTTGACAAGCTTGGTGTAACAGCAGAAGAGGCTGTTTTCGTGGGGGACGATATCGTTGACATTCCGCCCATGTCACGTTGCGGTCTGGCTATTGCGGTTCCAGCAGCGCCTGATAGTGTAAAAGAACGCGCACATTACGTAACAACAAGACATGGTG
>JBFIDU010000046.1:0-10305 GCA_041603755.1 Methylophilaceae bacterium | reverse complement strand
TCTGAGCAACTATCAAAACTGACGAGTAAGTTTGAAGAAAATATTATGGATTTTACGAATGACTTCAAACATGTGGTTGAAAATATTGACGCGCTTGCAGGCTTGCCTGCAGATGTCATCGAAGCAGCAGCCGTTGCTGCTAAAACAGAAGGGAAAACGGGATATCTTTTCACCCTACACTTCCCTTCCTATTTACCCGTTATGCAGTATGCAGAAAATCGTTTTCTGAGAGAAACCTTGTATCGTGCTTATGCAACACGTGCATCGGAATTTAGCAATCCTAAGTGGGACAATACACCTCTAATTAGCGATATTCTTAAACTCAAACAAGAAGAAGCCGAATTACTTGGCTTTAGTAATTATGCTGAACTTTCGTTAGCGACAAAAATGGCTGACACACCCACCCAAGTGATTGATTTTCTCGAAACGCTTGCAATTAAAGCTAAACCTTACGCCGAACGTGATATGGAGGAACTTATCAATTATGCAAAAAAATTAGGTTTGGATGATATGCAGGCCTGGGATGTTGCTTATGTGAGCGAAAAGTTACGTCAAGATAAGTATGCTTTTTCTGATCAGGAGGTTAAACAGTATTTCTCCGAAGATAAAGTACTTAGTGGTTTGTTTAGCGTGACAGAAACGATTTTTGGTGTGCAGGTTAGGCGTGCTGAAGCGCCTACTTGGCATCAAGATGTCAAATTTTATGAAATCAGTGACAAGCATAATAAGCCTATCGCTTATTTTTATTTAGATCTTTATGCACGACAAAATAAGCGTGGTGGCGCTTGGATGGATGAATGTATTAGTCGTCGGAAAAAAGCATCAGGACTAGAATTGCCAGTAGCTTATTTGACCTGTAATTTTTCTGCCCCTGTTGGGAATAAACCTGCTTTATTCACACATGATGAAGTCACTACGATGTTCCATGAATTTGGACACGGTCTACACCACATGTTGACGCAAGTTGAAGAATACGGTGTATCAGGCATCAAAGGTGTAGAGTGGGATGCAGTAGAACTGCCTAGCCAATTTATGGAAAATTTTTGCTGGGAATGGGAAGTGCTACGCAATATGACATCACATGTAGACACTGGTCAGCCACTACCAAAAGCTTTGTTCGATAAAATGATTGCTGCAAAAAACTTTCAAGCGGGCATGCAGACAGTACGTCAAATAGAATTTGCGATGTTTGACATGCGTCTGCATGGTGATTTTGATCCAAATGGGACAATAACTGCATTGGATGTGATTGAAGAAGTGAGGGATGAGGTTGCAGTACTCAGACCGCCTAAATGGAATCGCTTTCCAAATAGTTTTTCTCATATTTTTGCAGGTGGCTATGCAGCAGGCTATTACAGCTATAAGTGGGCTGAAGTATTATCAGCAGATGCATATAGCTTGTTTGAAGAATTAGGGGTCCTATCAGCGGAAGCGGGGACTCGATTTAAAGATGAAGTGCTGGCAAAAGGTGGTTCACGGCCCGCCATGGAGTCGTTTGTGGCGTTCCGAGGCAGGTCGCCCAATATGGATGCATTACTAAGGCACAGCGGCATGACAAACTGATTTTGTTTCAAGCAACCTTTTTATAATACCTATGTCTATACGTAATAAGCTTATGCCTATCGACTGACAGAATTATCTGACATAGTTTTCAGAATTATTCTGATAATGATGTAATTTATGTTTAATTAAAATATGTCACATAAGTTAATTATTGAAAGGAAATTATGATGAATAACCCTCAAAAAATAGCGCAAAACATTTCAGGCGTTAAATCACTACTCGCAGGGTTAGCTTTAGTCTTTGCTAGCACTGCTTTTGCTAATACCGATGTTGATGGTGTTACTTACGACTATATTCCTGCAGACGCCTTAAAATCAAGTATTCAAGACAGCCTATCAGCACAACAGATTGACTACTCCAATCTAGAAATTGATGTTGATGACAAAGGCACAGTTAATGTGAGTGGAAATGTAACGTCCAAAGAAGCAGCCAATGCGATTACGAAAGTTATTAAAGAAAAGCAAGGTGTTTACATGCTTTTCTCAAGATTAAATTACCCTAGCATGTAAGTATTCCACTCACTGCTTTTACTAAAATTAAAAGTAGGTTTAGATATAACTCAAATTAAGCAATATTAATAAAGCCTCTACATGTTCATGTAGAGGCTTTTTATTAGCAACGCCATCGCTACTATTTATAGTTAGTGCCTACCTTACATGCTAGAATTTGCCTCATGAACAACAATACTTTTAAATTAGCTACTTGGAATGTTAACTCGCTTAATGTTCGGCTACCACACGTTTTAGATTGGCTGCAGGAAAACCCTATCGATGTGTTGTGTCTGCAAGAAACTAAACAAGAGGATGCTAAATTTCCTTATTCGGACTTGCAGCTGGCTGGCTATCATGCGGTGCACAATGGTCAAAAAACCTATAACGGTGTCGCAATTTTAAGCAAACATGAAATGACTGATGTTACACATGGTATTAATGGGTTTGAAGATGACCAAAAGCGTGTTATTTCAGCAACGATCAATGGTATCCGTGTTATTTGTGTCTACGTCGTTAACGGCCAAGCTGTTGATTCTGATAAGTACCAATATAAGATGCGCTGGCTAGCAGCACTGAACAACTGGCTCGTCAATGAGCTTAAAAAATACCCAAATCTGGTGATTTTGGGTGATTATAATATCGCACCTGACGATAGAGATTGCCATGACCCTGCTGCATGGGAAGGTGACATTTTGGTAAGCCCTGCTGAGCGAGAGGCCTTTGCAGCGCTTCTTGATTTAGGTCTACATGACGCTTTCAGGATATTTGAGTCCGAAGGAGGTCACTATAGTTGGTGGGATTATCGCATGATGGCTTTCAGACGAAACCGTGGTATGCGCATTGATCATATTTTAGTTAGTGATGCTTTAAAGCCTAGCTGTAAAAACTGCACAATAGATAAAGCGCCTAGAAAGTTAGAACGGCCAAGTGATCATACGCCTGTCATTCTAGAGATGACATGAACTAGGGTTTAACCTTTAATGCTAACACCTAACTGTTTTAATTTACGGTAAAGATGTGTTCGCTCCAAGCCAGAAATTTCCGCTAATTTACTCATATTATTATTCACCAGCTTCATATGGTATTTGAAGTAGTAACGCTCAAACTCATCCCTCGCGCTGCGCAATGGCTGAACCAAGTCTATTGGCATGGCGACATTTCCATCACTTGGCGCGTCATTAAATTGCTCTAATACGCGTGTAACATCCTCTAGTGTTATCTTGTCGCCAAGACTAGTTAACATTAAGTTTTGCACGACGGCTTCCAATTGTTTTAGATCGCCGGCCCATTCTGCATTCCGTAAAGCATTCAGTGCCGCTACATCAAAGCTTTTATAAGGGATCGACTCTGAAGATTCTGAGAGCAAAGTAGCCATTGATGCGACTAATTCTGGAATATCTTCAGGATGATCATTCAAACAGGGTACTTTTAAATTACTATTACTGAGCATTTGTAACAAAGATGCTTCTACTATTTTATTCTCTGCTAATTGCGGCAAGCTATAAGTCGTGGCACAAATCACTCGTGTGTCATACTTGTTAGCATTCGATAGTAGTAAAGCCAAACCCTTTTGTTCCGCTTTACTCAAGGCTGTCAACTCTTCAATAAAAACAACCCCTTCTCTTGCTTGACTTAATACATCTAACGGAGCACTAGCAAGCTTTTCGTACTCAGTTAGCCCTACCCAAGGAGTATCAGGTAAGTGTAAAAAGCGTGCGCAAAGTTCCACGCTCCCACCCTTTTTACCAATCAGTAGTAATGGTATTTTTGTGCGTGATATTTGCTCTAACCTTTGCTTTAAGTCATTGATAACCTGACTTTTACCCAAGCTTGCTAAATTCATTTCTGTCTTTGGCAATGTCTCCGCGTGGGTTAATGCTTCTCCAACTGTTTTCAATAGTTTTTGTAACGCAATCGGCTTTTCCAGAAAATCAAATGCGCCAATTCTAGTTGCCTCAACTGCTGTATCAATCGTTCCGTGCCCAGACATCATGACAACTGGCATATTCAGCAGCCCTGCGTTACCCCACTCTTTTAATAAACTGATACCATCACAATCCGGCATCCAGATATCCAGCAATACTAAGTCAGGTCGCTTAGCCAGGCGCATCTCCCTTGCGACTTGCGCATTCTCTGCTGTTGTTACACGATGACCTTCGTCTTGTAGAATATCGCTTAATAATTCACGGATACCTACTTCGTCATCTACTACCAGGATATTTCTAGATGCCATCTTGCTTCTAACCTTTTCTATTTCTACTTTGTTAATTTCTACATCTTAGCGTGCTTTAAAATATACTTAAGCTTATTATCTTGTTCTTAGCCTTCTAATACTATTTGGCTTTTATTTGTTTTTTTGACTCTATTGTGATGTCATGTGCCAATGGTAACAGTATAGTAATACAAGCACCGCCAGAAGGGGTATTTTCTATCTTAATTTGTCCAAAATGTTCTTCTACCATTTTTTTGACAATCGCCAATCCTAGTCCAGTACCATGTGCTTTTGTGGTTACATATGGTTCATATGCATGGGCTAGTACATCTTCTGGAAATCCCTGACCATTATCGCTCACTAACAAGCTTACAGTAGTATCATTCCAATCTGTCTTTACAATAATTTCAGGTGACTCCGTGTCTACCAATGCGTCTTGTGCATTCTGCATTAAATTATGCAACACCTGTCTGAGCATCGTGCCATCTCCCATCAAATCGGGCATCTCAGGCGCTAAATCATAGCTTATTTTAACTTGTGAGTTTTCATATAAACCTGAAACATCCTTGATTACCTGGTTAACATTTATTTTCGTCAAATGAGCGGAAGGTGCTCGCGCATATTCGCTAAACTCATTCACCATTGACTTCATCGCACCGACTTGGTTAACAATGGTCGTTGTTGCCCGCTTGAGCATACTGGCATCTTCTTTACTTAGCTTTTCTGACAGCTTAAGTTGCATACGTTCTGCGGAGAGCTGTATAGGCGTTAATGGGTTTTTAATTTCATGGGCCAAACGTCTTGCGACTTCACTCCACGCTGCATCACGCTGCGCTTGAACCATCGTCGTCACATCATCAAACACAACAACGAAACCACTATTAGCGTTTGCAGGCAATCTTGTCGCACGCACCAATAATAACTGTTTACCTTGAGGACCTAATACTTCTAGTTGCCGGCTAAGCTCTGCTTTCGTTTGCTCAGCCTCTAAGGTAAGCTCAAAATGCGTTTGTACTACTTTCACAAATTCGGCCAGAAAATGATGGTCAGTCGCAATTTTGGTAAATTTTTCATTTTCATACGGGCCTAAATTCACCCCTAAAATATCCGTAGCGGCTAGATTAAACGTTCTTAACTCACCATTTCGATTAATGGCCAAAACACCTGAAGATAAATGCGCCAGAATTGTCTCAAGATAACCGCGTGCTGCTTCCAGTCTTGCCCTATTGCGCTCTGTTGCTTTGTTAGCATCTTGCAATTGCCGCGTCATGCTATTAAATGACTTAACCAATACTCCCAGTTCGTCCTTACCATGCTCTGGCAGTATCTTGTCATAATTTCCGTCAGCGATTGTTCTTGTACCTTCTGCTAGTACTGTTAATGGCTGTGAAAGTCTACGGCTAAGCACAAAAGCAATAGCTAACGCCGATAGCATGGCTAGCATTAAAACCAACGTTAGTGTTAACTTGAATATATCTTTAAGGGAATTTCTACTATAAGAAAGCTCTTGATAGTCTCGATAGACCTCTTGCACCGATTCCGCAGTGTTAGAAAGCGCTTTGGGAACTGGATGCAATAGTTGTAGGATAAGCGTATCCCCTGTAAGCTCTGTGGAGTTAACAGGTACCAGTATCCGTAAATACAGACCCTTATCGGGAATTGGCTCCACTTTTCCCACCAAGCGATAACTAGCTTGCTTTAATTGGGAGAGACTTGGCAGCTCAGGTAAAAATGTTGCTGAATCGCCGCTTGATACCGCCATAATACGACCGCTTGGCGATAGTAAGGTCGCATCTTGTATACCAGACTTTTCTCGTAAATCATTCAACAATCGATACTGGGCTCTGACTGGCTGCAAAGATAAAGAGGTAGCCATGCTCTCTGCCTTTAGCTCCATATCAGCAAGTAGCGCATCTAAAGCACGCTGACCCAAACTCAAACCACTATCAAGCGCTGATTCTACTTTAACGTTAAACCAGGATTCGATAGATTGTGAAAGAAAGTTAACCGAGACTGCATAAACAATAACACCAGGAATGATTGCCATCATGGCAAACGCACTCACCATTCTAAGATTCAGTCTGCTGCCAACAACGTGATTTTTGATATTAGTATATAAATTTTTGAATTGCAGCGCGATTAATGCTACGAGCACAGTAGCCAGCGCAATATTCAAATACAGTAATATTTTATAGTAGTTGCCTGAGATTGCGGTATTTGCACTTGCCAGAGAAAGCAGGTACAACAAAATCAACCCAAGCGCCGTACTGAAAAATACGATATACCTCATGTTATTGACTTAGAGTTTTGGCACCCACTCATACGGTTCGGATACCATACTCCAATTTTCTGATCCAATTGATTCTACCTGTATTGCTTTGGGTAACTTAGATTGATCTAATTTAACACTAAGGGTCGCAGCATAGCTTTCGTCTGGATTAACCATAGACTTGTCTAGCACTTTCCAATCATAAAGTTGCACAAGCTCGATCATTGCTTCACTTAGGATTTCATGAGAGGTCTGACGACCATTTTGACTTACCAAATACTGACGGCTAAGCGCATGATAACTGACTGATATATGGGTGCTTGCAGTGGTAATTTCTTTATCAAACCAAAGTGTTCTAGGTTTTACTAGTGTAAATTCATATAAAAAGGTCACATTAACACCCTTATTAATCGCCTCTTCAATTTTTTCGTTAAGGTCGATCTCCAAGTCAGCATTGAGTCTGTAAGACTCTCCATTGAGCGTCAAATCTGCACTTTTGATGATGATACTGCCAGTCGAGGCTATTGCCTGAAAACATAAAAAGCAAATGGCTATAAATAAGCTAATTCTTTTGAAGTAACGCATAGAAAAAGCCATCATGGATATTTGAGGGTATAAGTTGACCATGCTGAATATGAATATTTTTAACTCCATCATCAACCAACGCTAATGGCAATTGTATTGCATCTGCATTTTGTTTTAAAAAACGATCGATTTGCTGCTGATTTTCTTCGGCAAAAATCGAACATGTGACATAAAGCAATTTACCGCCTTTTGACAACAATTGCCACAAATTAGCTAAAATTAACGCCTGTTGTTGCGTAAAGGAGACAACATCTGTGGCACGTCTTAGCCACTTAATATCTACATGACGCCTGACTATCCCAGATGCTGTGCATGGCACATCAGCTAAGATCCGGTCAAATGTGCGCTCACTTTGCCAATGTGCGGCATCGCCTAGTGCCACTGTTGCATGTAATTTCAGTCGACTAAAGTTGCTTACTACTCTTTCTAAACGGACTTCATCATTATCAAGTGCTGTCAGATCTACGTCCACTAACTCCAGTATATGGCCTGCTTTACCGCCAGGCGCACTGCAAGCATCTAATACATACATGTTTGGTTTTACATCCAATGCGCGTGCGGCCAACTGCGCGCCGTAGTCTTGTACCGAAACGACACCATCAACAAAACCTGGTATGCTCTCAACAGAAATGGGCTTAGCAAGCGTGATTGCTTCTCCCCCAATCATAGAGGCCTGAATGCCCATTCGCTCCAATAATGTTGCATATTCTTTTACACATGATTTCCTGATATTTACGCGCAAGGTCATGGGTGGATGCTGATTCCCAATCTCTAATATAGATTGCCATTTATTTGGATATTGTAATTTAAGCTTATCTATCCACCACTGTGGATAGGAGTACACAGCCTCCTCATCAGATTGAATGGTTGCTTGTAGTGCGTGCTTTTTCCTTAAGAAATTGCGTAGCACGCCATTAACCAAACCCTTAGCCCATCTAGGCTTCGCTTTGCCAGCTGCCTTAACAGCCTGATTAACCACGGTAAAATCATTGGCTTGGTCATGCAACAACTGATAGATGGCCACGAGTAACAATGATTGAATATCCACATTATTGACAGGCTTTTGCAGTAACTGTTCTAAATATGCACGCGACTCACCCAGAAACCGTAAGGTGCCATAGCTCAGATCTGCACCACCCCCTTTTTGTTGTTGCGTTGCTTGAGGAAACGCTTTGATTGCTTCAGGCAAAGCACTGGTCAAATTACGACCAGAGAGTACATCCGAGACGGCCATCGCTGCAATTTGTTGTGAAATGTACAAAGTTACTTTCTTATTTAAATGATGTGTTTCAAATGTGATGCAGTTTATATGAAGCTTGCAATACGACAAACAAAAAAGGGCGATTATTTATCGCCCCAGTTGATTCGATGTATTAATACTGGTTAGCCATCGCCATTAATCTTCTTACACGCTCCTCTGTTTGTGGATGCGTACTAAAAAGTCCTTTAAGATCCTTGCCTGATAATGGATTGATTATCATCATCTGACCTGTTTCAGGGTGCATTTCAGCCGTTTGATTCGGTATCTGATGTGCGTAATTGTGAATTTTTTCCAGAGCAGATGCCAATGCTTTAGGGTCTTTGCAAATTTCAGCACCACCTCTATCTGCTTCATACTCTCTTGCACGCGAAATAGCCATTTGAATCAATCCAGCTGCCATAGGCGCTAAGAACACCATCAATAAGCCAATAATCGGATTAGGTCTGTTATCGCCCTGACCGCCACCAAAGAACATACCAAATTGCGCAATCGCGGATATCGCACCAGCAACTGTTGCCGATATTGTAGAAATTAACGTATCCCGATGTTTAACATGGGCTAGCTCATGTGCCATCACACCGCGCAATTCACGCTCACTCAATATTTGCATGATACCAGTGGTCGCAGCAACCGCGGCATGCTCAGGATTTCTACCAGTTGCAAATGCATTTGGCTGCGGTTCATTAATGACATATACCTTAGGCATTGGCAATTCTGCATTTTCAGCCAATGCTTTTACCATCTGATAGTATCCACGAAACTGCGCATTGTCTGGCGTTACTTCCTGTGCACGATACATTTTTAGTACTGCTTTATCTGAAAACCAGTAAGCATATATATTCATCGCACCAGCAAATACTAGGGCTATCATCATGCCACCGTAACCGCCAAATGCAGCTCCAACACTGCCAAATAAAGCAGTGATAGCCGCCATCAACACAAATGTTTTGATCCAATTGCCTAGCATGATACATTCCTCCTAGCCATAAATTTAAGTTAGCCACACTCATTGATATGTTGATATCTATCGTTTTATTCAAACCTTTAAGAGAAAAACTCACCTACATTAACGTGATGACCCTGAATAAATTGTTGAGCTGATTGTTTTTTCGCTCCTGGCCTTTGCAATTCGTGAATATCAAGTAACCCAGATGCCGTGCCCACGCTTATTGTGTCATCAATACTGACTATTTCACCTAGCTTTGCTTGACCCTCGCGTGCAGTCGCAAACCATATCCGACATATCTCGCCTCTAAATGTTGCGGTTGCGACAGGAAAAGGGTTAAAAGCACGCACTTGTCTTGATAAAGCATCAGCTGGTGAATTCCAATCGATTACAGATTCAGCTTTTTCCACTTTATGCGCATATGTGACCAAACTTTCGTCCTGCGCTTCCGCATTTAGACGTCCTGTGGACTGCAAAGTTTGCATCGCTTCTACCATCATTTTGGCACCTAATTGACTAATCGCATCATGTAGACTTTGGGTTGTATCAGTGGCCAATATGGGCACAACCCCTTTTGAAACCATAGCACCTGCGTCCAATTTAGGGACAACTTCCATAATAGTTACACCAGTTTCACCATCGCCAGCCAAAATCGCTCTATGAATTGGCGCTGCGCCCCGCCACCTAGGTAACAATGAACCATGGATGTTATAACAGCCATATTTAGGCATATTTAATATTTTTGTTGGAATAATCAATCCGTAAGCAGCAACAATCATCACGTCCGATTGAACGGCTGCGATATTCGCTTGCACTTCTGCTGGCTTTAATGACTCTGGTTGATAAACAGTTATGCCATGCTTAAGCGCAATATCTTTAATTGGACTAGCTCGCAGCTTCATGCCTCTTCCAGCTGGGCGATCAGGTTGGGTTAACACCATGACAATTTCATGACCTGATTCAATTAACGCTGTTAGC
>JBFIDU010000045.1:0-10522 GCA_041603755.1 Methylophilaceae bacterium | reverse complement strand
TTATTTGCTGAACACGTTCAGCCTTGGATTAATGACAACTTAGGTGAATTACCATTAATTGGTATGCTATTTCAAGGCCCACCAATGGGTATTGGTATGCTAACGGCAGGTTTTATCTTAGCGATTATGGTGATTCCGTTTACCGCATCTGTTATGCGCGATGTATTTCAAGTTGTACCACCAATGCTTAAAGAATCAGCCTATAGCCTAGGCTCAACTAAATGGGAAGTTGTTTGGAATATTATTCTACCGTTTACCAAAACAGGCGTAATTGGTGGCATCATGCTTGGGCTTGGTCGCGCACTGGGTGAGACCATGGCGGTCACTTTTGTCATTGGTAACTCACACGAAATCTTTGCATCATTAATGATGCCTGGCAATACAATTTCTTCAGCCATTGCAAACGAGTTTGCCGAAGCGGTTGGTAGTCTATATACCTCTTCGCTGATTGCGCTGGGCTTAACGCTATTTATCATCACATTTATTGTGCTAGCACTTTCCAAACTACTTTTATTACGTCTTGCTAAGCAGGAAGGCAAACAATCATGATGGAATTTAACAACGCAAGATATAAAAGGCGCAAAATCCTCAATCAAGTTGCCATGACGATGTCAGTCATAACTGTCGCCATCGCGCTAACATTTCTTGCTTGGATACTGTTTACATTGTTCAGCAATGGTTTTCAATATATAAGTACTGCTGTTTTTACTGAAACAACACCGCCACCAGGTGGGTCAGGTGGCTTATCAAATGCAATCTTTGGTAGTTTGCTAATGGTCATCTTTGCAACATTGATAGGTACGCCAATTGGTATTCTGGCAGGTACTTACTTAGCTGAATATGGCAAAACTGGCTGGCTTGCCCCAACAACAAGGTTTATTAACGATATTTTACTGTCAGCGCCATCTATTGTGATTGGTTTGTTTGTCTATGAAATTGCTGTGCACAATGTTGGGCACTTCTCTGGCTGGGCAGGTGCAATTGCTCTATCGTTAATTATTATTCCTGTTGTCGTCAGGACAACTGAAAACATGATGTTACTTGTTCCTAACACGCTGCGCGAAGCTGCTGCTGCCTTGGGTGCGCCTTACTGGAAAGTTGTCATGGTGGTCGTTTATCGCTCTGCCAAAGCAGGAATATTAACGGGCTTACTTTTAGGTGTAGCTCGCATCAGTGGCGAAACTGCACCACTATTATTTACTGCGCTCAATAACCAATTCTGGAATACAGACATGGGCAAACCAATGGCAAGCATCGCTGTGGTCATTTATCAGTTTGCATTAAGTCCATACGATGACTGGCAGCACCTTGCTTGGGCTGGCGCGCTTATTATTACTCTATTTGTGCTTGGCTTAAATATACTGGCTAGAACTTTCTTCCGCCAAGAGCAATCACAACGTTAACTTAGGATTATTTATCAATGACTACCGAAACCCTTCAGTCAAAAATCAAAACGAATCATTTAGATTTTTACTATGGTAAATTCCATGCACTTAAAAATGTGAATTTAGACATCCCAGCCAGTAAAGTGACTGCATTTATTGGTCCTTCCGGATGTGGTAAATCCACCCTGCTCCGCACTTTCAATCGTATGTACGAGCTTTATCCAAAGCAAAGAGTTGAGGGTGAAATTTTATTAGATGGCAATGATATTCATCATAAAGACCAAGATATTAATATCTTACGCGCAAAAGTAGGTATGGTTTTCCAAAAACCAACACCATTCCCTATGTCGATTTACGACAATATTGCCTTTGGTGTTAAGTTATATGAAAAGCTATCAAGCCGAGACATGGATGATCGTGTGGAATGGGCACTTAAAAAAGCAGCGCTGTGGGATGAAGTGAAAGATAAATTGAACCAGAGTGGTTCGAGCTTGTCTGGTGGTCAGCAACAGCGTTTGTGTATTGCCAGATGTGTTGCTGTTAAGCCAAATGTCTTGTTACTTGACGAACCTTGCTCAGCGTTGGATCCCATTTCTACAGCACGTGTAGAAGAGCTAATCCATGAATTAAAAAATGATTACACGATTGTTATCGTGACGCATAATATGCAACAAGCAGCGCGCGTATCAGACTACACAGCTTATATGTACTTGGGTGAATTAATTGAGTTTAATAATACAAACGATATTTTTATCAAACCAAAAGACAAGCGTACTGAAGATTATATTACTGGCAGAATCAGTTAAACTAATGCAACTAACTTATTGTTAGGAAGAAAATAATGAATGAAACCGTACATCTCTCGACACAATTTGATGAGGACCTTGAAAACCTACGCAGCAGAGTGCTGGAAATGGGCGGTCTGGTAGAAGCGCAAATTAACCAGACCACAAAAGCCTATACACAAAACAATAGTGCTGCCGTTCTTGATGTTTTAGAAAATGACCGTGAAGTAAATAAATTTGAAAAAACAATTGATGACGACTGCATTCATATTATTGCAAAACGTCAGCCAACAGCGAGTGATTTACGCCTAGTCATGTCAATCAGTAAAATGGTCACCGATCTGGAGCGTTCTGGTGACGAGATTAAAAAAATGGCAAAAAGCATTCGACGTATACAAGAACGAGACGTTGCTGTTTTAAAAGCGACAACCGATGTTAAACATTTAGCGGATGCTGCAAGTAGCCAACTTAGGAGCGCACTCGATACATTCGCAAGACTCGATACAGATGAAGCCAGAAAAGTGATTGAAGCAGACCTATCATTAGATAGTGAGTTCAAAGCGATTGTGCGTCAATTAATTACTTTTATGATGGAAGACCCTCGTTCTATTTCAACAGCATTAGATGTCATCACTATTTCACGCTGTATTGAGCGGGTTGGCGACCATGCCAAGAATATTGCTGAACAGGTGATTTACATCGTAGAAGGTCGTGATGTTCGACACACAAATGACGATGCCAGCTAAACAAAATGCCATAGCCGAACAAAGCCTCAGCTCTTAGCAGTGCTGAGGTTTTTTTTATCCATACTGTCTTACACTTCTTCACAACCTAGGTAAGACTAAGCATTCACTTTGTGACATGTTTAATTATCGTTATATATTTGTAACAATTATTTGATATATTAATCTACAAATGAAAAAATCAACTGTATCTTTATTAAATCGTGATCTGAGCATTTTAAGCTTTAATGAGCGTGTACTATCTTTGGCACAAAGAGAAGATTATCCATTGCTAGAGCGGTTAAGATTTTTGTGCATCGTTGCTTCTAATCTGGATGAGTTTTTTGAAGTAAGGATGGAGCCACAATTGGAAGCCAAGCAAACTGGCATTACCATGGGTGAAATCACGGTTGATACATATGATCAAATTTCCAAAAAGGCACATGAGTTAGTTGAAAGACAATATCATCTGTTCGAAAATGATTTAATGCCTGCACTTGAAAAACAAGGTGTCTCTCTTATCTCGAGTCACTTGCGCAGCACTGAACAAAAGAAATGGGTAGCACAATATTTTCAATCGGAAGTGAAACCATTATTGCTGCCTATTGCTTTAGATCCAGCACACCCTTTTCCACAAGTTGCCAATAAAGCGCTCCACTTTATCGTGCAATTAGAAACCAAGAAAAAGTCACCATCTATCGCTATTGTGCGGGTGCCACGGGTACTTCCTAGAGTAACTCGCTTGCCAACTCGCCTAGGCAAAAATAAGCAATATTTTGTTTCACTCACCAGCATTATTCGTGCTCACCTGCCTGATTTGTTTCAAGGCGCAAAAATCATTAACTTTTCTCAATTTCGTGTGACAAGGAATTCAGATTTAGAGTTTGATGAAGATGATGTGAGTAATTTAAGGACTGCATTACGACAAGAGCTTGCATCCAGACCTTATGGCGAGCCTGTCAGGTTAGAGGTAACGATTGATTGTGTTGATGCATTATCTGATTTTTTACTGAAGCAGTTTGCACTACCTCCATCTGCTCTCTATAAAGTGAATGGCCCAGTTAATTTAGGTCGTTTGATTCAATTGCCAGACTTAGCCAGCGATACCAAATTATCATTTCCGACATTTACACCTGCATGGCCAAAAGGCTTGTCACCAAACAAGTCAATGTTCTCACAGCTTAAAAAAAGGGATATTTTAATTCACCAACCATTTGAGAGCTTTGAGGCTGTTATTCAACTGCTGCAAGAAGCTGTACACGACAACGATGTACTTGCTATCCATCAAACAATCTATCGTGCAGGTTCTGACCCGCGCATTCTCAATTTGCTTCGAGAGGCAGTGCAAAGAGGGAAAGAAGTGCTTGTCGTAGTAGAGCTGAAAGCTAGATTTGACGAAGAGGCGAATATTAACTGGTCAGAAGCACTTGAGTCGATTGGTGCACAAGTGGTGTATGGCATTGTGGGTTTAAAAACTCATGCCAAAATGTGTTTGATTATGCGTCGTGAGGGACGTGCAATCAAACGCTATGGCCACTTGTCAACTGGGAACTACAACCCTAAAACAGCTAAGCTATACACTGATCTTAGTATGCTGACTAGCGACTTAACGATCACACGCGAAATGGAACAGATATTTAGACATCTTACCAGTGAACTGCCGCTACCAAGAATGCGTAAATTGCTGGCTTCTCCATTTACATTACACAGTACAATGTTACGTTATATCAACTCAGCCGGTAATGCAGCCGCTAAAGGTAAACAAGCCAACATCATTGTTAAAACAAACTCATTAACGGATGAGACTTTGGTCTTGGCATTGATGAAGGCAGCGAGAAAAGGGGTTACGATTGATTTAATCGTGCGTAGCGCATGTATATTGCCACTAGGGGCAAAAGACTTACAAGATAAAATCCGTGTTCGCTCGATTGTTGGCCGTTTCCTTGAGCATTCTAGGGCCTTTTATTTCAATATAGATGGTAAAGCTAAGTTATGGCTATCCAGTGCTGATTGGATGTCACGTAATATGCTAAGGCGTGTAGAAATCGCTTGGCCGGTGCTAGACCCAGAGATGCAGCAGCGTGTTATCGATGAATGTTTCACACCTTATTTAGAAGACAATATAGATGCGTGGACACTAACCGAAGATGGCAGTTATCAGTTAGTCAGCAGTTTGCAAAGCAATTTGGATAAACAAACCAAGCAGATTTCTGCACAAACTGAGCTATTACAGATTCATCGTTAATGACTACGACCATCGCATATAAAAATATCATGCTATGGCGTCATGCCGACGCGTTAGATATTGGTGACAATATCCCTGATGACATTAGCAGGCCACTGAGCAAAAAAGGTCACCAGCAAGCAAAAACAATGGCTGCTTGGCTCAAACGCTATTTACCAAAAGATACAATTATTACTGCTAGCAATGCTGTAAGGTCAAAACAAACAGCACAAGCGCTGACCAATGATTTTCAGATATCTGAAGGACTTGCCCCTGGTGCAACGCTTCTAGACGTATTAGAGACAATCAACAGCTTCTGGAGTAGCAATCAAACAGAAACTAACCTATTGATTATTGGGCATCAGCCTTGGCTAGGTCAATTAGCCGATTACTTATTAAACGCTATGTCTGCAGCAGAGGGGCTCCAAATTAAAAAAGCCGCTTTATGGTGGTTTAAACGACAAACAAGCCAGCCTAGCAGCACATTTGATCTGATTACCGTTCAAACACCAAACTTACTCTAACTCTTTATTTCTTTTTTTTCGGTCTGCCCGTTTTAATGATAGGGACACTTAACAGTGCTTCTTTTAATTGCGCATCAGACATCTTTGTTAATAGTTTAATGCCGGCTCTAAGTAATTCACTTTTCTTTGCTGGCTGACCCAACACCTCTAATCGTTTTTTTAGCGTAGAAAACTGAACATACTCGTCTTTAGGCATGGTAAAGCTATCTCGTTCCATTTTCTTTTTGTCGAGCTTTATGGTTTGTGTCGTTGCGAGTTGTTTTTGCGGCGCTTTATTTCTGACTGATGGGCTTCCTGCCTTGCGCACTTGTGTTTGCGTTACTTTAGTCTCACCTACTGTCGATTGATTCGTTTTAACTCCTGACGTCGCTCTAGTCGCTTTAGCAGGCCTCTTATTTGCTGTTGATTTTTCAGTTGCAGGTTTGCTAGTGGATGATGTCGCCTTTTTAACTATCGCCATTTCATTCCTCCTTGATAAGAATTACTATGAGTTTATTCTGATTTCGTTTTTACTGTAAAATTCCAACTGGTTTTTTTCCAAGCAATCACTTCTTCCTCTAATAAATAAGCCGATTGTGGGTGATCTCCTGCCCAGTCATGTAAGACTGTTAGCTGAATTGTATTGTCCTTAAAGGACAAGTTCTCAATACCACTTAAATCTGGCTTATTGCGAGAGTGACATAATATAACTGCTAATCTTAAACATGCTAGCGATGTAATTAAACAATCATCCACCATTGTTAAATCCAGTTTTTTTAACTTACCTCTCTGTCCAAGCACCAATAAACTCAAGTGGTGCAGCTCACTTTGAGAAAAACCCATCAATTCAGTGTGATCCAAAATATAAGCACCATGCAAATGTGAAGCTGCATGTGAAATAATACTGCCAATCTCATGACATTGCGCTGCCCAAGACAGCAGCCTGCGTTGCTCCTTTATTTCGCTTTTCTTATATTTAAGGTCTTTTGCAACAGAGTCAAATAAATAGATTGTTGCTTCTTTGACATTTTCAGCATGTCTTGTATCGACTGGAAACCGCCTCAGAACTAAATTAATTGATGCTTCTTTAGTGTAAACCAGACCATCACTTGCTTCTGCGGCCATATCATAAAACAAACCATGCCGTAGCGCACCGCGTGCAACATGTAACGTATCTAGTTTTAAAAGATCAAAAATAGCTCGCAATACACTCAAACCGCCTCCGATTACAGCATTACGCTCTTCTTTTAACCCATCAAGTTTTAACTTACTGGTGGTTTTAGCGTTAATTAGTTCTTTTCTAAACCAATCCAGGCCTTCTCTGGTAATAACACCCTCTTCAAACCCTGCCAGCGCTAGTACATCTCCAACTGCCCCCACCGTTCCAGAAGCACCATAAGCTTTGTCCCAATGTTTCCGTCCATACTCTTCAGTAATCACATCTAAAAATGACTTAGCAGCAACCTCAGCACGTTTTAAATTCCGTTCAGAAAGCTCACCTTCTGGAAAGTATTTTAATGACCATGCAACGGAACCAACACGCAATGATTCTGTTTTCATCGCATCAAAGTGTTGTCCTAAAACGAATTCTGTCGATCGCCCCCCAATATCGATGACTAGGCGCCGCTCATCAGACTGTGGTAAAAAGTGGCTCACACCTTGATAGATGAGTCGTGCTTCTTCTACACCAGAGATGACCTCAACGTTATAACCAAGTGCTTTTTTCGCCAACCCAAGAAAGAAGTCCCTGTTTCTTGCTTCTCTTAGTGTTTGTGTGGCAACCGCTCTGACGTTCTGTTCAGAAAATCCTTTAAGCGCTTCACCGAACCGCTCCAAACACTTGACACCTCGTTCAAGTGCAGCAGCATTTAGATTACGGTTCTCATCCAAATCACCGCCTTGCCTAACAGCCTCTTTAATATAATCCACTCGCTGTATCTGTCCGCCGACGTAATGTGCGATTTCTAATCGAAAACTATTTGAACCTAAATCAACAGCTGCCAGCAAGGTGTCTGCACCGATAATCATATTATTTTCCATAATGCATTTATAGCATATAAGAAATCAGTCATGACCCTAGACTGTAAAAAAAATAAAAATGATTCAAAGCACCAGCGCACTTCAATCGATTCCATTAGATAGTATTAGTCTGCTTAGACATAATAGTATTACGCTGCTTTTTCAATTGATATGCCTTAATAGTCTGTTCATAAAAGTCAACCATTCGTATTGCCTGTACTTCAGCCGTCCATTTTTTTATTACATACGCTCTTGCACGTTGGCCTAAACTATCTCGTTCTTGACGATTTTCAATGAGCCTCGCTACTTTATCGGCAAAGACTTCTTCATTTTCTGGCGCTATCAATGCGCCTTCTCCTTCAATAAGAATAGATGCTGTACCTAACTCGGCAATCGCAACTACAGGGGTTCCTTGTGCCATCGCTTCTAGTAATACCAATCCCTGGGTTTCACTTTTTGAAGAAAAAACAAAAACATCTGCCGATTTATAACAATCGTTTAATGCGGTATTACGATCTAAATAACCAATAAACTGTACATTATCTTGTATCTTTAAAGTGATTGTAAGCTGATGTAATGACCGTTCAGCCGGTCCTTCTCCAGCCACAACTAACAGCACATTTGGATATCGCTCAGCAAGTATTTTTGTCATCCTAAATAAAAATGGGATGTTCTTTTCATAGGCCACGCGTCCAACATATAGCAACATAGGACGACTATTTTCGATACCATGCTCTTGCTTAAACCGTAATCCATCAGCATCTGCAAAGCTTGTATCTTGCAGTCCAGTAGGAATCACACTGGCTTTTGTATCAATCCCGTATGTTCTCAACACATTAAGCATCGGCTGAGACGGTACGACTAATGAATCAACAGCATTACATTGTTTTTTTGAAATCGTTCTTGCAATGTATCGAGCAGACCATTGCGGTATCCAGGGTAAATAATGATGTAGGTAATCTTCAAAAAAAGTATGATAGGTTTCCACACATGGGATTGCGAGCAACCTGGACAGCTTAAGTCCTAAACAGTGTGCTACAAAAGGAGTGTGAATATGAATAACATCGTAACCAGCCTTTTTGAGCTCAGGTAGTAACTTTAAAGCTTTTCCATATTTCATCAGCCTATCTTCTGGATCAAAATAGATACTTCTTGCTGACACACGCCTGATATGACCTTCATTATCCGCATCAGTACCATAATCTGGCGCTATCAAATCAACTTGATGGCCTGAACAAACTAGTTGCTCTATAAACGTCTTAATAGATGTTGAAACACCATTAACACGTGGAAAATATACATCAGAGATAAAGAGTATTTTCATGGACAATAACAGTCATAATACGAATAATGTACGATGCTATAGATGCACTGTGACAGTTTGATGAATATGACAATAGTTTCCTAAATACATGAACTTATGTCATTTAAGTTTCATAAAAGCATGTCAAATTATCACCCATGCAAAGATACAAAATACGCAATAGCATTTGGTGGTGTTTACCGCTTTCATTATATTCTTTAGATGCTAATGCATGGGGTTTATATACGCACGTTTTTTTTGCTCAATCTTTACTACTTGCATCGCCGTTGTTAGATAAACGCTTTCGCGTTGCAATCAAACGTTTTCCAGAACTCGTCATGGCGGGAGCATGTTTACCCGATTTGGCGATTGTCTCGAAAAAATTTAAAGCAGCGCATCAATGGCAAAAAGCCGAATTTTTAATTAATAGTGCATCGACAGATGAAGAAACAGCGATTGCAATTGGCTATGCAAGTCATCTGTATGTAGATGTCATTGCGCACAATCATTTTGTACCTGCTCACGAAGCATTATGGGAACATGAAAGTATATTGACTCATATCGCTTCTGAATGGGCGATGGATGTGCATATTCAAAAGTTATTACTTAAAACACCTGGGCAATTACTATCAAAATATGCTGCATTAATGAGTCATTTTATTGCCCCATGTTTTGAACACCCACAACGATATATACAAAGTAAACTAATCAAGCTTGCTTATGCTGATCGCTTATTAAGATCAATCAAGTTGCCAGTTGTAATCCATCAGTGCATCAAACTAAATAACCGCGAGAAACATAAACATTTTGATTACTACATCGGCAAAACGCAACATGCGCTAAATGACTTTCACAAGGTTCTGAATGGTCACCACCCCAACTGGCAGCCAGAGCTTCATACTAACAACGATATGACGCGTATCACAATGTGGCGTCAGCACTGCTTGGAAACCTTACATATAGACCATGCTGAGCCGATTCGCTACTACAGCGCTCGATAAGACCATATATCAGCTACGCTATTGGTAGTTAGCAAAAAAACAGAACTTAAATTAAACAATGCTTAACGAAATTAGTGCCATTGCAGAACCAATAACAGCACCTGCCAAGACATCGCTGGGATAATGCAGCCCTAATACAACACGAGATACAGCAACCATAAAACTAAATGGAATGACTAATATTGCAAGCGTTGGATAGTAAGCCAATGTCATACAAGTGAAGGCTGCCGCATGTAATGTGTGGCCAGAAGGAAAGCTAAAGTAATCCAAGGGTTTACCAGTTAATAATACATCTTGCAGTACTTGATATGGTCTTGGCCGCAGTGTTTTTCCTTTTAACCACTTATAAACCAAAGTGCCTGATAATCCAGTGGCTGCTATGTGAATTACGGGCAGCCAGGCGGCTTTGCCCTGCACAACCAAAATCGCAAGCAATAATGTATACCAAAAAACACCATCACCTAATCGGCTCATCAATCTGAACCAATCACGGATAATACGATATTGGCTTGTATGGCTAACTTTAACGCATAATGCACCATCAAGGTGATTCATGCGATTCAAATATAAACGCATTCTA
>JBFIDU010000044.1:0-10760 GCA_041603755.1 Methylophilaceae bacterium | reverse complement strand
TCTTCCATTAGTCCTGGGGTTTTCAAAGAATCAAACAATGGGGAACGCGTCTATTTTGTTGAAAGCTTTGATGAACTGGGCAACGTCGTTAAGAATGTTTTTATACAATCAACACAACACCAAAAGACTGGCATTATTGTAGCTAGTAGAGGCAGTCGCTATAAAGCAGAGAATGGTGATAGCTTTATCCTATTAGAAAAGGGAAGACGTTATGAGGGAAAGCCTAATTCTGCTGAAATATCTACCACTGAGTTTGAGAGCTATGCTATCCGACTAGAGACAAAAGAAGTTGCGCAAAAACCAGTCAAAACCGATATGGTGTCGACCAATGAATTACTTTCGAGCGACGACCCGAGAGATAAAGCGGAACTACAATCACGACTTGCCATTCCTATTTCAGCTATCGTGCTTGTATTGTTAGCAATCCCGATGAGCTTTGTAGATCCACGCGCTGGACGCTCTTTAAACCTTATGCTCGCCATTTTTATTTACGTTATCTACAACAATATGCTGAGTATCTTTGAAGCTTGGATTTCGCAATCAAAAATTGCACCTTTCATTGGCCTGTGGCCAGTACATTTAACTTTTGCGCTACTAGTCGTTTATTTATTTTATCGTCGGAATTATTTGTTGCCCATTTTCCCGCAAACAATTTCACATTTATTGCCAAAAAAACCCAGACGAGCAAAGAAAAAGTCTACATAACATGCGTATTTTGAACCGATATCTATGGCAGGAAACCACGCTTAGCATACTAATGATTATGCTGGGTTTACTTTCCATGTTTGCCTTTTTTGACCTGATACAGGAGTTGGATAGCTTAGGCCGCGGCAATTACAACATCAACAATATGCTAGCTTTTGTATTGCTGAGTGTACCGGGTCATACCTATGAAGTGGTGCCTGTTGCCGTGCTAATTGGCATGATGGTGAGCCTAGGTGCATTTAGCAAAAGCTCTGAATTAGTTGTGATGCGTGTTAGTGGTCAATCCATTCTGGATATTGGCATTTCACTCATTAAGGTTGGCCTGTTATTTACAGCGATTACTTTTTTTGTTGGGGAGCTCATTACGCCTATCAGTGAAAAAACAGCACAGCGTATGCGCATACAAGCCACAGACGCAGTCGTTGCGCAAGACTTTAAATCCGGCTTATGGGTAAAGGATCAAAAAAGTTTTGTGAATGTAGAAACAGTTTTGCCTGATGCTACATTGTTGAATCTCAATATTTACGAATTTGATGAAAGCTTTAAGTTACAAACAATCAGCAAAGCAAAAGAAGCGAATTATATTGAGAGTCGATGGAAATTAAACGAGGTAACACAAACTAAAATCCACTACGAAGACGATGCAGAACAAAATTTTGTAAGCACTAACTTTTTTGAGAAAGCAAACTGGGAATCGGCAATACGACCTGAATTATTGAATATATTAATGGTTTCCCCAGAGAAAATGTCAGCCTGGAATTTATATTCTTTCATCAATCACTTGGCAAGCAATAAGCAAAAAACGACTCGTTATGAAGTGGCATTGTGGTCTAAAATGATTTACCCATTAGCCTGTATTGTGATGGTGATTTTAGCCCTTCCATTTGGCTTTTTACAGCAACGATCATCAGGCACAAGTGCTAAAATATTTACAGGTATATTGCTCGGCGTTGTTTATCAAATCATGAATCGTGTCTTTATCCATCTTGGTGTTTTAAATGATTGGCCGCCGTTAATGAGTGCCATTGTCCCGACTGTCTTATTTTTAATTGCTGGCTTGGCGATGATTATGGTGATTGAAAGACGTTAGCCATGCTGATTATTGAACTGGCATTTTGATTAGCCGCGTGTTTGCTAATCGATCATGTAAAAATAAGTGCTCTTTATCAACAACTGCCCATAAAAAGCCAAAACCAAAACAGAATAATGAAACAGTTGCTAATACATATCTAACGAGTGCTGTTTTATAAGTGAGTGATGTTTGATCCGCATTTACCAACTTAATTTTCCAAGCCTGCGCGGCTAATGTTTGCCCTGTTTTAACCCAACAGGCAACGAGGTAGATACCAGTCATTACCCATAAAGCCACTTGTAAGAATAGTCGCTCTGCTGGAATTGCAATTTGGCCGTCTAACATCACAAAAACAAATGCACAAAAGAACCAAATAGCAATTAAACTCAACAACTCATAAAAACAGGCTGCAAGTCGCCTCACAAGCCCAGCATGCTCATTCATTCAATATTCCTGCTTACTCTGTAAAATTTAAGATATGACCGTGTAAAAAATTGCCCGTCATCATTACATGACGGGCCGTTAGAATTGTGTTACTGCTTAAATTTAATCCAGTTCTGGATCGTAATACAACTCACCTGACTCTTTGCGTAGTTTTTCACGCTTTTTTTCTGGTAGCTTTTGATGTTCAGCCCATTTGTTACGTAGCGCTTGCTTTTCTTCTGGGCTTAGACTATGAAACTGCTGAAAGCGCTTACGTGCGTTTTCACGTTCATAAGGGGTCATTCTGCTCCAGCTATTAAGGCGATTTTGTATACGCTTCTGTTTTTTTGCATCCATTTTGGGATAATCTTTAGCAATATCGAGCATTTTCTCTCGTTGCCACGGTCTCAATGCGTCCCATTCTGCAGCTAAAGGTGCCAACACTTGCTGCTCTTGCTCAGTGAGCTGACTCCACTTTTTGTTTGAAGACTCATCATCAACCGATGTTTTGATTGCCCCGATATCTGCCATTGCCAGATTATCTTCACTTGATTGTGCATAGCCCTGTAATGCAAACATCAAGCCTAATATTAAGCAAAACTTTTTCATTACTACTCAACTTCCCCTAATTGATACAACCTTTTTATTATATTGAATTGCATTTATAAATTTACGCGTTTATTCAGCGATGGCTCAAAACCTCTATCAACAAAAGCCTCTGGTGGCAAATCAGCACCTAACAAAAAAGCATCACTTGTTTCGTTATTATTAATATTATGCAAAATGCTAAATGCTCCTATGATAGCAAACAGTATCAACCCTGCAAACGCAATCCGATGATGGTCTACCCAACTAGTTAAACTGCTGAGCGTGCCATCGGCATTTACCGTTGCACCTTGTAGTTCTTGATGTCTTTTTACTGCTCGATTTCTGCCTTCATCTAGCTTTTTTAATGTGCGCATACTGAGCCGTTGCGCATTCTCGTCTAACAAGCTAACAAGTTTTTTAGCTTGTTTCTCTTGCTCTACATTTTGATCAATTGTATTGTCGTTACTCATGACTCTACCCCCAAATTTCCGATTTCCTTACGACTGAATCCTTCTTGCTCTAGCATCGTTACCATCGCGTGCAACGCTCGCGAACAATGTGTTTTAACACTACCTTCAGAGCAACCCATAGATTCTGCTGTTTCAGCAACACTCATCTCTTCCCAATAACGCAGAACAAAGGCTTCTCGTTGACGTGCTGGCAATTTTGCCAGTGATTTTTCAATGATTTGTAGTGTTTGACTGTTTTGCACCAGCTCTGCTGGATTTTGTGCTGGATCCCCCACATCAATCGTATCCAACGGATCTCGATTTTCTCCATCATCATTATTGGAGCCAAACGAAGACAACAATGATGTCCATATGTTACGGACTTTTTGGCGCCGCCAAAAATCACGCATCGTATTTTGCAAAATTCTCTGAAACAACATGGGATACTCTTCCACAGGATTATGTGGGTATTTTTCAGCTAGTTTCAACATAGCATCCTGCACAATATCAAGTGCCGCGTGTTCATCACGAACAGCATAGACTGTTTGCTTGAAAGCGCGCCTTTCTATTCCCTCTAAAAATTCCGATAATTCTTGTGAACTTGCCATGAATTGTTTTTTATATCACCCGCTTCAAGTATAACAGTTTAATTTCTTCTAGCCTTAAGCAGTATGTTTTATACTAAGCTTAATTTATAAATATTGATAAGCAATTTTACTATGCCACGCATTTTATTACTGATTGTATTACTCTGGATCATTTATCTATTGATAAAGTTCTTTATCAAAAAAATACAATCTTATAACGATCAATCTAAATCAGTTAATCAGACAGAAAAAGTGGTCGCTTGTGTCAAGTGCGGTCTCCACGTACCTGAAAGTGAAACACATATCACTGATGGCAAAGTTTATTGTAACAATCCTAATTGTAACGAAGCATGAGCAAACCGCCTTCACAAGATATCAAGCTCATTAAAGCGCGCTGGAATAGCTTTAAACTGTACAATGGCTATCGTATTTTTATCGCGCTCACCCTGCTGTTAAGTCAAGGTTACAGCAGTTCGCAGCAATCCATTTCTGACAATCCATTTTCGCTTATTGCATTTAGCTATTTATGCTTTAGTTTGATAAGCGCATGCTTTACTTGGTTTGAGAAGCCAAGTCTTGAACTAACACTTCCTTTTCAAATTGTTGCCGACATTATTTTCATTTTGCTGCTGATGTTTACGGAAAGCACAAGCTTTGGCGGCATGGGGCTTTTACTGGTCATTACTGTTGCAGCGGCAAGCTTGATCAGCGATGGTCGTCTTGCTTTGTTTTATGCCGCTATTGCGACAATCGGCATCCTGTTATTACAGTTTGTTAGCTCTGTATTGAGTGAAAGCACTGCAAAAAATTACTCTACTGCTGCAATGCTTAGTATCGCGTGCTTTGCCATTGCCTGGCTTGCTCACAGCCTTGCTAGAAGAATGCAAATCAGTGAAGAGCTGGCTTCTCAGCGCGGTGTGGATTTAGAGGGCTTAGCCCAGGTCAATGCACTGATTACCCATAAAATGAAAGATGGCGTGTTGGTAGTCGATAGCAAATTACATATCAAACACCACAACTTACAAGCTGAAACGTTTCTCAATCTTGAAAATAAAAATTGGGAAGAAAAAAATTTGAATGAAATTGCCCCCGAAATTGCCAAACTGCTAATGGATTGGTTCGAAGAGAAACAAGACCATAGCGACACCCTTGAACCCAATGTGCTGAAGGTTAACATTTTTTCCAGATCCTTGCGCCTCAGCTTTTTGCCAATTTCAGAAACGCGAGATCAAGGAGCGGTAATCTTTATTGAAGATTGGACGCAAATGCAAACGCAATCTCATCAAGTTAAACTAGCTGCACTAGGTAGGTTAACTGCGAATATCGCGCACGAAATCCGTAACCCGCTTAGCTCTATTAGTCATGCCAACCAACTACTGCAAGAAGATGATGAAGCATCAGCCTCTACCAAACGTATGCTACAAATCATTAGTGATAATGTGCGCCGTGTGGATCAAATTATTTCCGATGTACTAGAGCTGAACCGCCGTGATAGAACGAATCAGGAGATGGTACATATAGAAAGCTTTATTACAGACTTTTACAATCAGTTCTGTGCCGTTGAGAATATCTCCGCAACAGACTTTACACTTAATATGAAGCAAACTGATGCGACTATTCTGTTTGATCGTCGGCATTTAAACCAAATTTTATGGAATCTTTGTAAAAATGGCTGGCGTCACAGCCAGCAGAGAGAAAATAGCCTAACGTTACGCGTGTATACTAGCAATAAATCACAAATTACTATTGAAGTGACCGATGATGGTGAAGGAATTAGTGAAGAAGTAAGTAACCATTTATTTGAACCATTTTTTACAACAGAAAAAACTGGAACTGGACTAGGACTTTACATAGGCAAAGAGTTAGCAGAAGCGAACGGTGCTCATTTACAATATAAACATACTACGAATGGCACAACATTTATCATGCAAATTAAAAAGGCAACTATTTAGAAATGGCAGCACAATTTAAATGTTTAGTCGTTGATGATGAAACCGATATTCGTGAGTTGGTTGTACTGACACTTGAGCGTATGGACATCTACGCAGACAGCGCAAGTAATATCAATGACGCAAAACACATGCTTTCAACGCAGGATTATGATCTTTGTTTAACCGATATGCGCTTACCAGACGGATTGGGCTTAGAACTGGTTGAGCATATAGCACGCGACTACAGCGGTTTACCTGTTGCGGTTATCACTGCTTATGGGAGTGCTGAAAATGCAGTTTCAGCGCTAAAGGCAGGCGCATTTGATTATTTAACCAAACCTATCTCATTAAAGCAGTTGAGACCGTTAGTTGAATCAGCGTTAAAGCTTTCTAGCTCGGATGTACGTGACACCAAAAATACGGCAGATTTAATTGGCGACTCTCCTGCAATCAATCAGGTGCGTGCCTTAATTGAGAAACTGGCGCGCAGTCAAGCGCCTGTTTATATCAGTGGCGAGTCAGGCAGTGGTAAAGAATTGGCAGCTAGGCTCATCCACAAAAATAGCTCTAGAAGAGATCGTTCATTTGTTGCGGTTAACTGTGGAGCGATTCCTGAAAATCTAATGGAAAGCGAATTCTTTGGTTATAAAAAGGGCGCTTTTACAGGTGCAACTCAGGATACTTCTGGTTTATTTCAGGCAGCAAATGGCGGCACCTTATTTTTGGATGAGGTAGCTGATCTACCATTGCCCATGCAAGTAAAGTTACTACGTGCTATTCAAGAAAAGAAAGTACGCGCAGTCGGCGGAACAATGGAAGAGGCTGTAGATGTTCGTATTATTAGTGCGACGCATAAAAACCTTGGTCAAATGATGGCAGATGGCTTATTCAGACAAGACCTATACTACCGACTTAATGTTATCCAGCTGAAAATGCCAGCCTTAAGAGAGCACGCAGAGGATATTCCTGACCTCACACAAAAACTGTTACAGAAGTTATGCAAAGCGCAAGATATTGAAATACCTGTTATCGATGATGAGGCAAACAAATTAATACAAACACTGCCGTTTTCTGGCAATGTCCGTGAGCTTGAAAATATGCTTGAACGTGCACTCGCACTTTGCGATGGCGAGAAAATTTGTGTTGATGATTTATTAATTGACGAAGCAATTAATGGTACAAACACCAGCGCTACACAATTTGACCCAGTTAAAGATGAAGATGTAAGCCTGTCTGATTACCTAGAAGACATCGAAAAAAGAGAAATTCTCAAAGCGCTTGAGAAAACCAATAATAATAAGACGGCTGCAGCTAAATTACTTGGCGTTAGTTTTAGAACACTCCGGTACCGATTGTCCAAATTAGGGCTTTCTAAAGATGAGTTGAGTGATAATGAAGTGTTTGAAGACGATTAATAATTCTAAAAAAAGACTCACCGTATTTTATTTGATTAAGACTAGCAAATTGTCGATTAGCTATTTTCGTTCAGCTCACTGTTAATACATCTTAATAAACATATCAGCATGAAAAATAATAAGCAGTCATTGCGTATTAATACCAACGGTGTTGCTAGTTGGGCCAAGCAAATAATCTCACCAAACTATGATGACAGACCAGCAGGGTGCTGTATTAATATGGTCGTTATTCACAATATCAGCCTACCGCCGCAGCAATATGGCGGTAATGGCATTATTGAATTATTTACCAATCAACTAAATCCGGATGAGCACCCGTATTATGCAACGATACATACGGCAAAAGTTTCATCTCATTTTTTAATTCGTCGAGATGGCGAGCTTATCCAATTTGTCCCATGTAGTCGGCGTGCATGGCATGCTGGTGTTTCAAAATGGAAAAATCGTGAACGTTGTAACGATTTCTCGGTCGGAGTAGAGTTAGAAGGAAGTGACTTTGAAGCATTCACAGAAATGCAATACAAAACACTTAATTCATTGATAGAATCCTTGCAAGAAAAGTACCCAATTCGCGACATTGTTGGTCATTCGGATATTGCCCCTGACCGCAAAACAGACCCTGGGCCTTTTTTTGATTGGTCAAAGATTATTAAAAAACAATAGCGCTCACAATAAAGAATACACAACTCACTATGCGTAAATTTGCAACTTTCCTTTCTCTTGTTTTGCTTGCATCACTATTGAATGCATGTGGAGCTAACGACGATGATGCTGCAAGCAGCAAAAATGATACACGCGCTACTTTGGTCACCGTTACCAAAGTCAAAAAACAAACCATTGAAGTTACACAAAGTACTGTTGGCACACTAGAAGGCTTAATTAATCCGACGCTGGCAGCAGAAACCGCGGCTCGTGTTATCGGGGTACATGTCAATATAGGTGATACGGTACAAAAGGGGCAATTGATCGCCACTTTAGATGCAACTGACTTCACCATGCAACGTAATGAAGCTCAAGCAGAAGTGGCTAGAATACAAGCACTACTAGATAATCAGTCAAAAATTGTTGAGCGCAATCAGGCCTTGGTTGATAAAAACTTTATCTCACAGAACGCTGTCGATAATGAAGTAGCACAACAAAATGTTTATAAACAACAACTTGCAGCCGCCAAAGCCAAAGTTTCTAGCATCAATCATAATAGCAGTAAATCGAAAGTTTATGCCCCAGTCAGCGGCACGATAGAAAGTAAGACCGTTGATACAGGTGACTACTTGCGAGTAGGCGATCCAATTGTACAGATTGTCTCAAAACAGACATTACGTGCACATTTACCATTTCCTGAGAACCTTGGCCCTCAACTTAAACCTGGCTTAACCGTTCGCCTAAAAACACCTACCAGTGACGAAACAATTGATTCCACGATCAATGAACTAAAACCACAAATTGCAGAAGGCAACCGGACCATTGATGTGATTGCAGATGTAACAAACGCAGAAGGATGGCAACCAGGTGCAACAGTGACTGGTACTGTTGTGCTAGGTGAACGCCCAGCAACGATCATGGTGCCAGAACAAAGCTTAGTACTCCGCCCAGCAGGAGAAGTAGTATATGTTCTTCGCGACAACATCGCTAACCAAGTCATTGTGAAGACCGGTATACGTCAAAATGGCTTAATTGAGATTCAGTCTGGCTTAACCGATAATGATATTGTTGTTGTTGACGGCGCTGGTTTTTTAACGGATAAAGCAGTTGTGGAAGTAGCTAAAAATGACGCTGCCTGAGTTTTCAATTAAGCGTCATGTATTAACCTTTATGCTGTCAGCAGTGATTATGCTGTTCGGACTGATTGCTTATCAACGGATTGGTGTGGACCGAATTCCCTCTGTAGACTTTCCTGTCATTAATATCACCACTACCTTGCGAGGAGCCAGTTCTGATGTTATCGACACCAGTGTAACAAATGTGATTGAGTCTGCAGTGAATACAACACCAGGGATTGAGCATATTCAATCTAGCTCATCACCGGGTGCTTCCTCAATCAGCATTACTTTCAATCTTGAAAAAGATATTGATGTTGCTTTTAACGAAATACAAGCGAAAATTAGTCAATTGCTTCGTAGGTTGCCTCCCGATACCGACCCGCCAATTATACGTAAAGTGGATGCTGACGAAAGACCAATTCTATGGATAGCGTTGACGGGCGACCGCACCATACAACAACTGAATTTATATGCCGCCAATGTAATCAAGAAGAAGTTTGAAACGATTGATGGTGTTGGTGAGGTTCGATTTGGTGGTAAACGAGACAGAGTCATTCGCGTAATTGTCTCAAATGAGCGCATGGCAGCATACCAGCTGGGCGCGAATGATCTGATTGATGCCTTTGGCCGTGAACACATCCAATTGCCAGGTGGCTTCTTGGTTGGGCAAAACGCTGAACAGCTTATCAAACTTGATTTAGAGTTTCATCAGCTGTCCGATTTGGAAAACATGGTAGTTCAAGTCAAAGATGGTGTGCCAATTTACTTAAAAGACATCGCAACTATCGAAGACGGCGTCACAGATAAACGAGAGGTGGCGCGTTATAGCGGCAAGCCGACGGTCAGTATCGGTATTGTTAAAATTGCTAACACCAATACCGTTAAAATTATTGATGATGTTACGCGAAAATTAGATGAAGAGATCCGACCAAACTTACCACCAGGTATGTCTTTAGATATCTCAACCAATGACTCTATTTTCATCAATCAAATCGTCGCCTCACTGAAAGAACACTTAATCGAAGGTACACTTTTTGCAGCACTTATTGTGCTGATTTTTATGCGCTCGCTTAGTTCTACGTTAATGATTTGTTTGGAAATTCCTGTGTCATTACTAGGGGCCATTGCTGTCATGTATTTTGCAGGGTATACATTTAATAGCATGACCTTGTTAGCGCTATTATTGCTGATTGGCGTTGTCGTTGACGATGCTATTGTAGTGCGAGAGAGTATCCTGCGTCATATGTCTGGAGAAGTCGGTAACAAGCTGACAGAGGCTGAGTTGAAGAACCCAACCTTAGTTGATAAGTTTCGTAACCTCGCCACGATTAACGGCAGTAATGAAGTGGTATTTGCTGTCTTTGCTTCATCTGCAGCCCTTGTCTGTATTTTTGCACCTGTGATTTTCATGGATGGCATCATAGGCATGTTTTTTAAATCCTTTGCCGTTGTCGTAACCTTTGGTGTCATTATCTCTTTGTTTGTCTCACTCACACTGACACCTATGCTGTGTTCACGCTATTTAGGTGTCACCCAGCAGGAAAACAAAGTCTATACCGCCATTGCACAGACACTCGGCAAGCTCGATGATGTTTACAAGAAAATGCTTGCATTTACCCTCTCACATCGCTGGTTTGTTCTCTTGTTTACCGCAGTTTTTGTCGTGATTGCAGGTATGCTTAGTATGAAACATGTGGAAAAGGAGTTTGTACCAGACTCTGATGAAAGTTATTTTAGAATTTCCGCCAAAACGCCATTAGGTGCCAGTCTTGATTATACTGATTCGCGATTGCAACTCATTGAGGCTGTGTTAAAAAAGCATCCAGAAAC
>JBFIDU010000043.1:0-10764 GCA_041603755.1 Methylophilaceae bacterium | reverse complement strand
GCGCTTAAAGCGGCTCAAGTGGTCGCTAAATCGATTACTGAATCACTTGGTGGCTTAGGTCTGTTTGGTGTCGAGTTGTTTGTTAAGGGTGACCAAGTATGGTTCTCTGAGGTCAGTCCTAGACCTCATGATACTGGTATGGTGACGATGTGTAGCCAACGCTTAAGTGAGTTTGAACTTCATGCACGTGCTATTTTAGGTTTACCTGTAGATGTGCAGTTGACGCAGCCAGGTGCTAGTGCTGTCATTTATGGGGGAGTCGATAGTAATTCCTTACAATTTAGTCATTTAGAAGCGGCATTGCAGGTGCCTAATAGTGACCTACGTTTATTTGGTAAACCAGCCTCGTTTACGCGGCGTCGTATGGGGGTGGCTTTAGCCTCAGCAGATAATGTAACAGACGCTCGAAATAATGCGCAAAAAGTAGCAGATCTGGTTAAAACTAAAGGAAATTGATGCTCGATAAAATTGAAGAGGTGGGGTCTAATAAATCGACTTTCTACACTTTACTTGGAGGCGACACTAAAGGTATCGAAACGATACGTTTGTTAGTTGAAACATTCTACGACATTATGGATAGCGACCCAAAAGTGAAAGGTTTGCGTGCTATTCATCAACCTGATCTCACTGAAACGCGAGAAAAACTATTTATGTTTCTGACTGGTTGGACAGGAGGTCCACAGCTGTATATAGAGCGGTATGGTCACCCGAGACTCAGAGCCAGACACATGCCATTTGCAATCGGAGAGTCAGAAAGAGATCAATGGATGTATTGTATGATTAGTGCAATGCACAAAATTGGTATTGAAGAGCCCTTATTAACCAAATTAGCGACACAATTGTATGGTGTTGCCGACTTTATGCGAAATAAGTAGTTATTTCATGTACTTCCTATGAAATTTCATAGATAGTAATGGTAAAGTCACATGCATTTATTTGTGTATAGTGGCGAGTGAAACTGAATTAACATGAAAATCTCAACGTTAGACGAAGAAAGAAATCAGTTGCTGGAAAGTGAAGCACGTTACCGAGATTTTGCAGAGGCCTCTGCAGAGTGGTTCTGGGAAGCAGATAGTCATCTCAATATTAAAACTGTTGAGGGTGATTCAAACAGTTTTCAGTTCAGCAATTTAAATGACTTTCCAAATAGTTGCCACAGCCATACTTCTAATGAAATACTCAAACTAATTGAAGATAGAAAAAAATTAGTTGATGTTATTCTTGACGCCTCAAAAGATGAAACTGCGCAATATTTGCGCATCTCTGCAAAACCAATATTCGATAAAGCTGGTAAGTTTGTCGGCTACCGCGGCGTTGGTAGAGATGTAACACAAGCGGTTTCTGCTGACCAAAGAGTTGAATTTTTAGCGACGCATGATGAGCTGACGGGTCTGCCCAATAGAAATTTATTTAGGCAACGTTTAGAAAATTCAATATCTAAAGCGGAGCGTTCAGGAAAGCAGCTACTGCTGCTCTTCTTCGACCTAGACTACTTTAAAATGGTGAACGATAGACTCGGCCATGATGCTGGGGATAACTTATTAGTTAAAGCTGTTGAACGCATATCAGCATGTGCAAGATCAACAGATTTATTGTGCCGTCTGGGTGGGGATGAGTTTGTAATGGTGATGGAAGGAGCCTCTCCGCAAGATGGTAATCGTATCGTCAGAGAGATTATTGCAGCATTTGAACCATCATTTGAAATACACCATCAGCTTGTATTTTGTACCGTTAGCATTGGTGTCAGTGTGTATCCAGATGATACTAAAGATCCAGAGGACTTGTTACTTTATGCGGATCTTGCTATGTATAGAGCAAAACAGAATGGTCGAAATAACTTTGAATTCTATACATCTGGACTTAACTTTATTGCGCACCAATGGCTAGAGATGGAGCAAGGCATTAGGCAAGCGCTTAAGGATGACTTGCTTTTCCTAGCTTATCAACCGCAATTTGATTACGAGACTAAGCAATTGGTTGGTCTAGAAGCTTTATTGCGATGGAGACATCCAGAACATGGGCTAATTCCTCCATTAGAGTTTATACAAGTTGCAGAACAGTCCTCACTGATTAACAAAATTGGCGAGTTTGTATTTGAAGAGAGCTGTTCTCAGCTCAGAAAATGGTTGGATGCAGGATATAAGGTCCCACGCTTGTCGATTAATGTATCATCAAGGCAGTTACGCGCAAGACAAATGAGTGATAAGTTAAAAGCTGTTACCGAAAAGTATCAAATTGACCCTGAGTTGATTTGTTTAGAAATTACTGAACATGCTTTATTAGAAGGTTCTGATGAAGTTAAACAAAATATGCAAAATATCAAAGCAGCAGGTTTTAAAGTTTCTTTAGATGAGTTTGGTATGGGGCATTTATCACTGTTATATTTATTGCAGTGGAGCGTTGATGAGATAAAAATTGACCAGTCATTTGTGTCTGGTATGGCTTACGGTGATGAAAACAAGCAGTTAGTAAAAGCAATTGCCGCATTAGGCAATGCATTGAAATTAGGTTTAGTTGCAGAGGGTGTTGAAAGTGAAGAACAAAGTGCAATGCTTGCTAGTAGCGGTTGCCATAAAATGCAGGGATATTATTACTCTCTACCATTAACACCCAAAGAGTTAGAGAAATCTTTAAGAAAAAAATAAAACAATAGTTATTTCTTCAATCCGCCAAGTAGTGTTGCTATAGGTTTCCTTGTGTTTTTAGAAGCCAAATTTGCTGTTCTTCTTGTTTGAATACTTCCTGTTTTTTCTGGAACATAAGGTTTGTCAAACCAAGGATCCTGACTCTTGCGTTTTGAAGTCTTATGGTTCACCTTCTGCTTACTTTCCTGTTTCAGCGTAACTTTTTGGGCGTGAAAGTTTGCATCATTACCCGTTAGTTTTTCCCTAGGAATATTTTTTTTAATCAGTTTTTCAATCTCACTAAAATATTTTTCTTCCTCTTCTGAGACTAAGGAAATCGCGATACCACTGGCCCCCGCGCGACCAGTTCGACCAATACGGTGCACATAATCTTCAGGTGCTGATGGAATTTCATAATTGATAACCATTGGCAAATCATTAATATCCAAGCCGCGTGCTGCAACATCTGTTGCGACTAGAACAGTAATATCACCTTGTTTAAATGCATCTAATGCTGCGATCCGCTCTTTCTGGTTTTTATCACCATGTATCGCATCGGCTTTAATACCCGCTTTTTCTAATGCGCGACTTAACCTACTCGCTGTTATTTTCGTTTTTGTGAAAACAATGGCTTGTTGGTTATCTTGTTCTTTAAGTAAAGAAACCAAAGCACTCTGTTTTTGTTTCTGATCTGCTTGATAAGCTTTTTGCTGTACGTTTTCTGATGTAGCATTACTACGCGCGACCTCGATTAAAGCAGGGTTTCTTAAAAAATCATCTGATAATTTTTTGATTTCTTTTGAAAATGTAGCTGAAAACATTAGGGTTTGACGTTGCTTAGGTAGTAAGGCTAATATTTTTTTCAAGTCAGGCATAAAGCCCATGTCGAGCATCCTGTCAGCTTCGTCCAATACTAAGTATTGGACTTGGTTCAATTGCACGGTTTTCTGTTCAATATGATCTAGCAGGCGACCCGGTGTGGCGACTAAAATTTCTACACCAGCTTTTAATGATGGTGTTTGTTTTTTAATATCAACACCGCCAAAAACAACAAGACTTCGTAAAGCCGTGTTTTTTGCATAAACTTTAACATTCTCCTCAACTTGTATCGCCAGTTCGCGTGTCGGTGCTAGCACAAGTGCGCGTACAGGATGTTTTGCTGGCGATGTACTGGTGTTTGCTGCTGGTAGTAGCTGATGGAGGATAGGTAAGGTAAAAGCAGCTGTTTTACCAGTACCTGTCTGTGCCCCAGCCATAATGTCAACACCTGTCAAGACAACAGGAATCGCTTTGGCTTGAATCGGCGTTGGCGTTGTATAACCTGTATCTATGATTGCTTGTAATATAGGCGCTGCAAGGCCAAGCGAGTCAAATTTAGGTGATTCCGCTTCTTTAGCTAGGTCTAATTCTATTTGGTTGATTTCGATTGTATCTGTCATAAGCGAAATTAAGCAAAGTTACGTGAACGTCTTGCACCATCATTGTTTGTACGACGTGGTGCATGGTTGCCAGTATTACTATCATTACGTTTTGGACGTGGATTACCAAATTTTTCATTTGATATTGTTGCAGACCCTTTGTTAGCAGCATTGCGACTATGTTGATGGCGACCATTGCCAGCACCACGCGCTATTTCTTTTGCAAATTGTAGATTGGTATCCTTCGTGTAATGCACGCTATTACCGTTGACTTCTGTTGATGGGTTATCGATGCGTGGCGTCCGGTTTTTAGCTGGCTTGTCGTTAAAGCGCGTATCGTTGCTTTTAGCTCTTGGTGGACGAGCTGTAGCAGCGCGATCGCCAAAACTGCGACTTTTTTCACCATCATTACTGCTACGGCCTTTATAACCACCACTACGTGCACTTCCGTTACGGCTATTTCGACTTTTACCGCGCTTGCCTTCAGGCGCATCCATATTGATAGGACGTTTTGGTTCAAAACCCTCGATGACTGAGGCTTGTAACTTTTGACCTGTGTATTGTTCGATTTTGCGCAACACATGTCTGTCCATGTTTGAGGCGAATGCGATTGCAATACCTTTTTGTCCTGCACGCCCTGTACGACCTATACGATGAACATAATCTTCTGCAAACTTAGGCAAATCATAATTAATCACATGGCTAATACCTTTTACATCAATCCCTCTAGCAGCGACATCAGTAGCCACGAGTACTTTTACATCGCCATGACGTAATTTTGTGAGGGTGCGATTACGAGCGCCTTGTGTCATATCACCATGCAAAGCTGCCGTTTTATGGCCAGCTGCATATAAGTCTTCTGCTAATAAATCGGCATGACGCTTGGTACTAGTAAAAATAATCGCTTGGTTGACGTCTGGTTCAATCAGCAGATGCTCTAATAATTTATTTTTATGGTTCAAATCATCAACATGATGTAAGCGCTGTTCAATATTTTCGTGTTTTTCTTTTTGAGCAGCAACTTGAATAGTCACAGGGTTATTTAATATATCTTGCGCGATCCGGCCAATGTTGCCGTCTAACGTTGCAGAGAATAAAAGTGTTTGGCGCTCTTTTGGTAAGGCATCACAAATACGTTGTACGTCAGGCATAAAGCCCATGTCTAACATGCGATCTGCCTCATCAAGTATAAGCATTTGTAAGCGGCTTAAATCAATACGCCCGCGCTCCATGTGATCGATAAAGCGACCAGGTGTCGCCACTAATATGTCTAATGGCTGTGATAATAATTTGTTTTGTAATGGATACGGCATGCCGCCTACAATACTCACTGTACGTGCACGCAAATATTTACCATATTTACGGGCTGAATCATTGACTTGCGCTGCTAGCTCGCGGGTTGGGACTAAAACCAAAATACGTGGACCACGACTTCTAGATTCGTGCGGAGTAGCTAGCAAGTTTAATGCTGGCAACGTAAAGCCAGCTGTCTTACCAGTTCCTGTTTGTGCAGAGGCTAAAATGTCCCTACCATCTAACACAGCAGGAATCGCTTGTGCTTGAATGGGTGTTGGATTGATATAGCCTGCTTCTTCAACTGCCTTGAGAATAGTAGGATGTAAATTTAATGATTCAAATGTAATTAAAGACAATGTATGTCCCTTTCTAAATAGTATAAAAAGGCGCAAGCAATGACGTAACGAGTCATTTAATTGATAGCTTAGTATCACTAAATGATAAACATAAACGCAGAAGTCAATTTAAATAGGAGCTTCTTTTACCGGCGCACTGGCATAGCCACTAACCGATAAAATGAGATGTAACGCTATACTTCTTGCGTTACGATAGGTCAGGGCGATGAATCTAAAACTTCTTAAATGTTTTAAGTTAAAGTTCTAAGTTGTGCGCAGTATAACGACTTATTTTGTAATGTCAAATAATAACTTTTTGTTTTTGTGTTAGAATCGCGCCCTTCAAAACATATCGGCAGCTCACTTATGTCACGCAATTTAAGAAATATCGCAATTATCGCCCACGTTGACCACGGTAAAACGACCATGGTTGATAAGTTACTGCAACAATCAGGCACATTTGCTTCTCATCAAGCCTTTGAGGAGCGCGCAATGGATAGCAATGACTTGGAAAAAGAACGTGGCATTACTATTCTTGCCAAAAACACAGCCTTAACCTATGAAGGTACACGTATCAATATTGTGGATACCCCTGGTCATGCTGATTTTGGTGGGGAAGTTGAACGCGTATTAGGTATGGTGGATGGTGTTCTGTTATTGGTAGATGCTGTTGATGGGCCCATGCCGCAAACACGATTTGTGACTAAGAAAGCATTAGCACTTGGCTTAAAGCCGATTGTTGTTATTAATAAGGTCGATCGACCAAGTGCGCGTCCAGATTGGGTCATTAATCACACTTTCGATTTATTCGCGAACTTAGGGGCTACTGATGAACAGTTAGACTTCCCAGTGGTTTATGCATCCGCACTTAATGGTTTTGCAATGTTGAACGAAAACGAAAAAACGGACAATATGCGCGCTATTTTCGAAACGATTCTTAAGCATGTAGAGCCTCCAAAGGGGGATCCAGATGCACCACTGCAAATGCAAATATCTGCGCTTGATTATTCAACCTACACAGGCCGTTTAGCCATTGGTCGTATATTGAATGGTCGTGTAAAAACAGGACAGCCAGTTACTGTGATGAACGGTACTGAGCAAGTTGGTACTGGCAAGATAGGTCAAGTACTTGGTTTTCAAGGTCTTGAGCGTGTTGAAGTTGCTGAAGCAGAAGCTGGCGATATCATTATCATTTCAGGTATTGAGCAAGTTGGTATTGGTTTCACCATTTGTGACCGCGACAAACCAATTGGATTGCCACACTTAGGTGTTGATGAGCCAACATTAACCATGGATTTCATGGTCAATACATCACCATTAGCTGGTACTGAAGGTAAGTTTATTACTTCTCGTCAAATTCGCGACAGGTTACAAAAGGAGCTGCTGGTTAACGTGGCATTGCGAGTCGAAGATACAGAAGATGCTGACGTGTTTCGCGTTTCTGGTCGTGGCGAATTGCATCTGACTATTTTATTAGAAAATATGCGTCGTGAAGGTTTTGAACTGGCTGTTGGTAAACCAAGAGTTGTTTATCGTGAGATTGATGGTGTTAAGTGTGAGCCCTACGAGATATTAACCGTTGATGTGGATGATGAGCATCAAGGTGCTGTTATGGAAGAGTTGGGACGCCGGCGTGGTGAAATGCAAAATATGGAAACTGATGGTAATGGACGCACCCGTGTTGAATATAAAATTCCTGCACGTGGACTTATTGGATTCCAAGGAGAGTTTTTAACTCTTACAAGAGGTACGGGCTTGATGGCACATATTTTTGATGAATATGCGCCAGCAAAAGCGGATATGCCTGGAAGGCGTAATGGCGTGTTAATCTCTGCGGAGAAAGGTGAGGCCGTGGCTTACGCATTATGGAAATTGCAAGACCGAGGAAAAATGTTTTCCAGCCCAGGTGACAAGCTCTATGAAGGAATGGTGATTGGTATCCACAGTCGTGACAATGACTTAGTCGTTAATCCGATTAAAGGAAAACAACTCACAAACGTGCGAGCTTCAGGGACAGATGAAGCTGTTAGATTGATTACGCCAATAGCACTAACATTAGAGAGTGCTGTGGAGTTTATTGATGATGACGAGCTTGTCGAGATAACACCGCAGAATATTCGTATCCGTAAGCGATACTTGCTGGAGCACGAGCGAAAACGCGCAGCAAAAGCTTAGTTCATCGTTAGATTTTAGATATTTGACCCGTGCTAGCAATCTAGTACGGGTTTTTTATTGCAATATTTGTTACTTCTGCAACAAATTTGTAATTTCAATGAATTCTATATCTATTTTAATTATATATAAAAACAGTAATATACTTAATAAGTCAAAAATATTGACTTGATATCGTATGTTTGCGATTCTTTCTACTCAGTTGACTCAGAGAAGTTAATGATGATTAAGTTATTCAGGGGTGCAGTACTCTGTATTGCGATATGTTCTTTATTAGGTTGTGTTGCAGCGGCCTCGACTGTAGCTGGCATTGGTGGCTCAGCAGCGCTTAATCGCTCTATGTCTGGAGTGGCTACACGTACTTTTACTGCGCCTGTCAATAAAGTAAAACGGGCAACATTTACCGCATTAGAAAGAATGAATATTGAAGTCATTTCTGAAGGCCAATCTGAAGAAGACATTTATTTAATTTCTGCCAAGACTCTGAAACGTGATATCGAAGTGGAAATTGAACCGATTAGTAAAAGTACAACACGTATCAGTGTTAAAGCAAAAAAATCAGTATTTAGTTATGACACTGCCACTGCTGATGAAATTGTAATGCAAACAAAACGTGTTTTAGGTTAATTTAAGTTTTACTGTTGTGCCCGTGTGTTCTCCTCAGCTCAAAAGCGCCTTAACCGGCGCTTTTTTTTATTTGCTATTGAGTGAAGTTTTGGCAAGTCATTTTTCAATTTGGTAGCTGGTGTAAGTAAAGTTTACTAAAAATACTCACTATTTTTGTATTTAAAAGTGCCTTTTTAGATCCACTTTAAATGATAGTTTAATCAGTTGCTTACGCTGTAATAGTCGCTTTGATAAGATTCTAATTTGCTAAACTTTTTCTCCAGAAATCAACTCAAGTTGATAGAGGTGTTAATCTGTGATATCATAAGCGCCTGATTTTTAATGATAAATTATATAAACACTTTAAATAGCGCAAATTGTGCAGGTAAGTAGTTGATATATTAAGGAGAAGGTTTGACATTAGAAAATGTCGTAAACACATCAGAATTAAACGTAAATACTCATCAGTTTGATACGCTTCCAGCAATCAAATTCCGTTCACCGAGTGCGCTTGATGGAAATGCCATTACTGCGCTAGTAGAAAACTCACCACCACTAGACACCAACTCAGCTTATTGTAATTTGTTGCAATGCTCACATTTTGCTCAAACCTGTGTCGTAGCAGAATCAAATAATCAAATACTAGCTTGGCTTTCAGCTTACATTCCTCCAGAACAACAAGATCATATATTTGTTTGGCAGGTTGCCGTCCATCCCGAAGCAAGAGGAAAAGGTTTGGCAAAGCGACTTTTAATCGCATTATTAAAGCGCGCGGCTTTAGCGAACGTGCAATATCTCATCACCACGATAACGCAAGACAACCAAGCTTCATGGTCATTGTTTGAAGGCTTTGCGAAATCACACCACTTAAATCTGAGTAAAACGCCCCACTTTGAAAAAGAACAACATTTTCAAGGGGTCCATGAAACCGAGTTTTTAGTAAAAATAGGCCCATTCAATAGAACAGCGGTCTTAAGTAATCAAGGAGTTTAATATGTCAAAAATCCCAAACCCTAGTCAAAGTGAAACTAATACAGCCATTTTTGAGCGCAGAGAGTCAAATGTTAGAAGCTATGCGCGTTCTATGCCAAGAAAATTTATCAAAGCACAGGGTGCTTGGATGCAAGATAGTAACGGCGGTCAATACTTGGATTTCTTATCTGGGTGTGCTTCGCTCAACTATGGGCATAACCACCCAATTATGAAAGAGGCGTTGCTTGAGTACATAGAAAAAGATGGCATTGCACAAGGATTGGATCTGCATACAGAAGCTAAATCAGAGTTTTTAAAGGCTTTTGAAACAATTATTTTAAAGCCAAGAAAGCTAGATTATCGTGTAATGTTTACAGGCCCGACAGGCACGAATGCAGTAGAGGCGGCGATTAAATTAGCGCGAAAAGTGACAAAGCGAGAGTTGGTTGTTTCGTTCACTAATGGCTATCATGGAATGACATTAGGTGCACTAGCGTGTACAGGCAATGCAGGAAAACGAAATGGTGCGGGTGTGCCGCTTAACTATGTAGTACATGAGCCATTTGATGGTTATTTTGGAGACGGTATCGATACCGCAGATATGCTAGATCAACGCCTGTCAGATCCATCAAGTGGGCTGGATAAACCAGCAGCAATTTTATTGGAAACGGTGCAAGGTGAGGGTGGTTTAAACGCCGCATCTAGCGAATGGTTGCGTAAAGTAGCTGAAATCGCGAAAAAACATGGTGCATTACTAATCGTAGATGATATTCAAGCTGGTTGCGGCCGTACAGGTGGTTTCTTTAGTTTTGAAGAGATGGGCTTTACACCAGATATTGTCACCATGTCAAAATCATTGTCAGGTATGGGTTTGCCATTTGCTATTACGTTATTCAGACCCAATTTAGATATATGGTCACCTGGCGAGCACAATGGCACTTTCCGAGGTAACAATCATGCTTTTGTGACAGCTACAGCTGTTCTAAAACACTTTTGGGCTGATAGTCAGTTTCAAACAGAAGTGTTTGCACGTGGAGAGTCTCTACGCAAACGTTTGGAGCAAATCGCGCACAAACATGGACTTTCAACAAAAGGGAAGGGCATGATGCGTGGTATTGATGTTGGTTCTGGCGACTTGGCTTCTAAAATCACATCTAATGCTTTTGATAAAGGGCTTATTATTGAAACAAGTGGTGCTTTTGATGAGGTCGTTAAAGTGCTGGCGCCATTGACGATATCAGAAGCTGAGTTAACAAAAGGACTGGATATTCTGGAGAAATGTATTCGCGATGCATTTTCAGAAGAAGTTGATGCCGCAGCTTAGGAGTTATTAAATGATAG
>JBFIDU010000042.1:0-10805 GCA_041603755.1 Methylophilaceae bacterium | reverse complement strand
ATTTTATCTGTACCTTTTATCCTGACATCTTCTGCTTTGGCTGGCTCGCCTAAGTTTTCAACGATAGTTTTTTTATCAAATTCTTTGATAGCAGCAACAAATGCTTTTTCATCCGTAGGCAATTTATTTGCTACGCTGGATTCTTTTTTTGCTTGTGTAGCTGTTTCTGGTTTGGTGGCGGTAGTGTTAACTGATGAACATCCAACTGTGAAGGCAGCAATCGTTAGTACAGAGATTAGGCTTTTCATATCAATTCCTCATAAAAGATTATTAGAGAGATTGTAATATTTAAATATAGTTCATAAATGCGAACATTATTCAGAAGTTTCTGTTGGTTGGCTTGGTGCTAGTACTTCAATTGCGACTGAATGTAAGCGCCGACTGTCAGCACGAACGACTTTTATACTCAGGTTTTCGATGGTGATATGGTCACCACGCTTCGGTAGATGGCCAAATTTGTTGACGATTAAACCGCCAATGGTAGAAAACTCTTCGTTACTGAATTGTGTACCAACGATTTCGTTAAAGTCATCAATCTCTGTTAGTGCTTTTACACGGTAACTACCATCTGCATTCTGAATAATGTTGTCTTCATCTTCGTCATAGTCATATTCATCTTCGATATCACCAACAATTTGCTCTAGCACATCTTCAATCGTGACCATACCTGCTACGCCGCCGTATTCATCAACCACAATTGCTATATGATTGCGTGTGCTGCGGAACTCTTTCAGTAACACATTCAGACGCTTTGACATTGGAATGAAGACGGCTGGCCTCAGCATGTCGCGCACCTCAAAATCTTCTCCTGCATAATAGCGAAGTAAATCTTTAGCCAGCAAAATACCAATCACGTCATTTTTATCATCTTCAATTACTGGAAAACGGCTATGTGCCGTTTCAATCACGTAAGGAATAAAAGTCTCTGGCGGGTCAGTAATGTCAATCAGATCCATTTGTGAGCGTGGAATCATAATATCCCGCACTTGCATTTCGCTAACTTGCAAGACCCCTTCGATCATGGCTAGTGAATCACCATCCATCAAGTGGTTTTCGTATGCACTATGTAATAGTTCGACCAGCTGCTCGCGGTCTTCGGGTTCACGCAGTAAAAGGTGACTTAGACGTTCTAATAAACTTGGTTTTTCCGAGTCGGAAGCCATGCATTGGCGCCCTATGTAATAAGATAGGGATTAGGATACCCTAAATTCAGTAGAGTTGTCACCTCAATCGTTTCCATTAAGCCTGTTTGTTCTTCTGTTTGATGATCATAGCCATGAAGATGGAGTGTGCCATGCACTGTTAAATGGGCAAAGTGTGCCTCAATAGATTTGTTTTGTTCAGCAGCCTCTTTAAACACCACTGGTGCACAAATAATAATATCACCCATCAGATCGGGTTCATCTGTGATAGGGAAAGTGAGTACATTGGTTGCATAATCTTTACCACGATAGGTTTTATTTAAATAACGTGCTTCTGTTTCATCAACAATACGGATAGTGGCTTCTGTATTAACACGAATAGTGGCTTTTACCCATTTGCGTAGCTGGTAACGGCTAGGCAAATTTGTTAGTTTGGTGGCGAACTGAATGGATAAACTAAGGTTTGGCATGGTCCGGAATGTAATATCGTTAGCGTTCATTATATCGCTAATCTTAATTTGATTTTATTTTGAATCGGTATAGCAAACACTGGTTTGTTGGTGCTTAATATCAGCTTATAATAGTTATATGACACAAAATCAGACATTTACAGACTTTTTAGCGCAACATTTATCCGATCACCAACATCGATTGCCATTGCAGCAAATGTTGGCAGATATCGCCATGGCATGTAAAGAAATTGCGATTGCAATTGACAGTGGTGCACTGGCGGGGAATATGGGTACGCTTAATGCAGAAAATATTCAAGGTGAGGTGCAAAAAGCGCTGGATATGATTGCGAACGATGTCTTTGTCGAAACAACACAGCAAAGCGGTTATGTTGCTGGGATGGTGTCAGAAGAAATTGCCGATATCATAGAGGTAGATGCCTCATATCAATCTGACGTTAAATACTTATTATTATTCGACCCATTAGATGGCTCCTCAAATGTTAATGTCAATATTTCAGTGGGTACAATCTTTTCAATACTCAACAGTCAATCATCAAAGCCAGGTATTAATGAGTTTTTACAAGCGGGTAGCCAACAGATTTGTGCAGGTTATGCGCTATACGGTACTTCTACTATGCTCGTGATTACTGTGGGAAAAGGCGTATATGGCTTTACATTAGATACTGAGACTGGTGAGTTTTTCCTTACACATCCGCAAATGATGATTGATGCCGATACGGAAGAGTTTGCAGTAAATATGTCGAATTATCGCTATTGGCAAGCACCAGTTCAGCAATATATCGATGAGTGTTTGCAAGGCGTGGAAGGTGTACGTAATAAGAATTTCAATATGCGTTGGGTCGCATCCATGGTGGCAGAAATTCACAGGATATTAATCAGGGGTGGTGTTTTTATGTACCCGATTGATAGCAAAATAAAAAAAATGGGCGGTAAATTGCGCTTGCTATATGAAGCTAACCCAATGGCCATGATAGTTGAACAAGCTGGCGGCGCAGCAAGTAATGGCAAACAACGCATTTTAGACATCAAGCCCACTAAGATACATCAACGTATCCCTGTCATGATGGGCAGCCGTAATGAGGTCGAGCGTTTAGAGACTTATCATAAAAAAATTAAAATATAAGCTATTAATACATCAGTTGATGATTGCTGCTGCGATACTTTAAATTATTAGCTACTTTGCAGATGGCAACAAATTCTTCTGCAATAAGAGATGCGCCACCGACTAGTCCGCCATCTATGTCAGGCATAGCAAACATTCTTTCCGCATTATGTGCTTTCAAGCTACCACCGTAAATAATTCTAACTTTTTTGGCTGCTTCAGGATTGCGCCGAGCGATTCGATGCCTAATAAATGCATGGATAGATTGTGCATGTGCTGGATCAGCTGTATTACCAGAGCCAATCGCCCATGATGGTTCGTATGAGAACACCATGTCTAATGCCACGGCTTTGTCAAAATGAGCATCATCCAATGTTGCCATGACGGCGTCCATCTGGCTTGCAACGACCACCTCCGACATGCCAGCATCATGTTCTTGTTTGTTATCACCTACACAGAAAATGGGTGTTAAATTTGCTTTAATGGCGGCATCAAACCTAGCAGCTGCGGTCAGATTGGTCTCATGAAAAATATGTCTGCGTTCAGAGTGACCAAGTAATACATAAGTGCATCCTAAGTCTTTCAGCATATGCGGCGCTATGGCGCCTGTGAATGCACCTGATTCATACTGCAACGCATTTTGTCCGCCCCATTTGATATTCGTGTTCTGAAGCAGCTCTCTGGCTTGAAATAAGTATGGGCTCGGCACGCAAACTGCATAGTCCGCATCATTTAAATCAGCTAATCCCTTAATCAAACCTTCTAGCAGCTTTTGATTACTCTGCATGTCGCCATGCATCTTCCAGTTGCCAACGACTAAATTGCGTCTAGTTATCTTATCGGTAGTCATGTATCACTTAATAATAGGATTTAATGATCCAGATTTATATTGTTCTGCCATGGCTTCACATGTTATGGGCTTGATCTTTGAGGCTTGACCAGCGGAACCAAATGTCATAAATCGTGATTTGCACAATTCGCTCATTGCGATTGTACTGGCTCTCAGATACTTTCTTGGATCAAACTCCTTTGGGTACTTATTAAAGTATTCTCTGATCGCACCAGTAGTGGCCATACGTAAATCAGTATCAATGTTCACTTTACGGACACCATGTTTAATGCCTTCAACAATTTCTTCAACAGGAACGCCATATGTTACGCCCATATCTCCACCATTCTCATTGATTATTTGTAGCCACTCCTGTGGCACGGAGGATGAACCATGCATTACTAAATGCGTATTAGGAATGCGTTCGTGGATCTCTTTTATACGATGTATCGCTAATGTTTTACCCGTAGGAGGCAGCGTAAACTTATAAGCGCCGTGAGAAGTGCCTATAGCAATGGCTAAGGCATCAACACCTGTCTTTTTGACAAAGTCAGCGGCTTCCTCTGGGTCAGTCAACAATTGCGATTCATCTAGAATGCCTTCTGCGCCTGAGCCATCCTCATCGCCTGCTTTTCCAGTTTCAAGTGAGCCCAATACACCCAACTCACCTTCAACAGAAACACCAATAGCATGCGCTAGATCAACCACCTTTTTAGTGGTCTCTACGTTGTATTCATAGCTTGATGGTGTTTTGGCATCTTCCATCAAGGACCCGTCCATCATCACGCTAGAAAATCCAGAGCGCATAGCTTGTATGCAGACTGCTGGAGAGTGACCATGATCTTGATGCATGACAACAGGAATATTAGGGTGTGTTTCGATAGCGGCTAATACTAGGTGCCTTAAATAGGGTTCTCCAGCATATTTTCTTGCGCCTGCTGAGGCCTGCAGTATCACTGGGCTATTAACTTCTTCAGCTGCTTGCATGATGGCATGTACTTGCTCCATATTATTGACGTTGAATGCAGCAATGCCATAGCTGTTCTCAGCAGCATGATCTAAAAGTTGACGTAGTGAAACAAGTGCCATTGTATTCTCAATCAATTAAATGGTTAGTTAAAGTTTGCTTCAGTATAAGTAAGCATATTACATACCTAAATCACATATAACATTAAGTTTGTGTTAAATGTTGTTATAAGACTTATATCTTATATAAGATATAATATATTTCCATGTAACCATATTACTATATAAATTCAATAAGTTAAAGCTTATTTAGCATAACATCGATGACTAATAGTTGAAAATTTTTAGATTAAAGCAATAATCATACTGATTGTGTTCCTAATATTTTCGACTTGCATTTGCGTGGTATGTTGCACCATCATTAGACAAATATTTTTTATACTGCTAATGGCAACTTAGCCAGCCGGTTTTGCTATAGTTACAATAAAATGCTTAGGTAAGTTAATATGAAAAGAACCGCTCACCATAAACAATGATTGATATTAATTTCAGTTTTCGAGGTCAGTGTTGGCTCTGGCAAAGTGAATCTGCTGCATGGCATTTTATCCACTTGCCAGTAGATAAATCTGAAGAAATTAAATTTTTTAATGAAAGTCTAGCGATAAAAAAACGTGGTTGGGGTGCTGTTCGGGTGCAAGTGACGATTGGAGAGACTGTTTGGGAAACGTCGATATTCCCTCATAAGGAATCAAATACGTATATTTTGCCAATAAAATCAGGTGTCAGAAAGGCTGAGGGTATAAAGGCAGGTGATGAGGTCGCCGTACATGTAAAAATTGATATATAAATAGAGGCGCTGTAAGTGCGCCTCTATCTTATGACAAAGCCCGACTATTTAAGCAGCTTTTTTCTCAAGTAATTTTTTTTCTTTCGATTCAATTTCGATTTTCTTTGGTTTTAACGCTTCTGGTACTTCACGTTTTAAGTGAATTTCTAGTAAGCCATTTTCTAAATTTGCACTATTCACTTTTACATGGTCTGCCAATTGAAATTTATGTTCAAAATCTCTAGCGGCGATACCACGGTGCAAATAGGTGACTTCTTCATCTTTTTTCTGCTTTTTGCCGGTCACAGTTAAAGACTGATGTTCAGATTGAATCTCTAACTCATCTTGTGAAAAACCAGCAACAGCCATGACAATACGGTATTGGTCTTCGCTGATCAGCTCAATATTGTAGGGTGGATAATTGATTTCACTTTCAGAACGTTGTGCATCATCTAGCAATCGTGCTAGACGGTCAAAACCAATAGCTGAACGATATAGTGGGGTAAAATCAAAAGCTCTCATTTTTTATCCTTTCATAAAATAAGCAATAAAAATAGGCAGACCTCAATTGAGCACCTGCTTAACGCCTATATATGAATGAATAAAAAATTTTTCAAGAGACCTAAGATACTTTTTTTAAAAAATTAATCGAGTTGATTTGAAATACCGAGCGGTTAGTTTTTGCTACTTTCATAGCGTTCATAGGCATTGATAATTTTTTGCACAAGCGGATGACGAACGACATCTGCTGCTAAAAATTGTGTCATTGCAATGCCTTTCACATCTTTAAGAATTTTCTGTGCCTCAACTAAGCCGCTTTTTTGACCACGTTGTAAATCAATTTGCGTGATGTCGCCAGTAATAACTGCCTTTGTACCAAAACCGATACGCGTTAGAAACATTTTCATTTGTTCTGGTGTGGTATTTTGTGCTTCATCAAGAATAATGAAACTCTGGTTTAGCGTGCGGCCGCGCATATAGGCGAGTGGAGCAACTTCAATTGCATTGCGCTCAAACATTTTATTTACCGTATCATAGCCAGCCAGGTCGTATAATGCGTCATACAAAGGGCGAAGATAAGGGTCAACCTTTTGGTTTAAATCTCCAGGTAAAAAGCCCAGTCGTTCACCAGCTTCTACCGCAGGCCTAACAAGAACTATTCTTTTAACCCTGTCGCGGGTCATTGCATCAACAGCACTTGCTACAGCCAAGTAAGTTTTGCCTGTGCCCGCTGGACCAATCCCGAATGTGATATCGAAATCTTGAATTTGCTTAAGATACTCTATTTGACGCGGGGTCCGTCCATGCAAGTCTCCACGCCTAGTCATTAAAGTAGGCATCCCTGAAGAAGTATCAACTTCTTCAGGATCTAATTTCTCAACCTCTACTAAGCCTAGCTGAATATCTTCTAAATCTATCGCTTGTTTCTTGGCGCGAATATAGAAGTTTTCTATCAGTTGCGCTGCCATTCGCATATTTTCTTTTTTTCCAGTGATGGCAAAAGTAGCACCTCGTCGATTAATGTTTACATCAAGTGCCGTTTCGATTTGTTTGATATTTTCATCGATAGGACCACATAAATTGGCAAGGCGGGTATTGTCTTCAGGGGTTAATGTGATTTCCATATCTTAGATTATTTCACCTATCAGCCTTTTTGGATTATTCACGTTCGTAATTCTTACATTCACAAACTGGCCAATTAAGCTCTCATCCTTTGGAATCGTCACGATACGATTATTGTCAGTCTTGCCAACAAGCATATCACTTTCTTTTTTAGAGATACCTTCAATCAAAATACGTTGTGTAGTGCCTAACATGGTACGGCTAATTGCGTCACCCTGTTTGTTATTAATTGCTTGTAGCTTATTTAATCGATCCAATTTAACTCGATGGGGCGTATTGTCTTCAATAAATGATGCAGGCGTGCCTGGACGCGGGCTGTATAAAAAACTGAAGCTATAATCAAATCCAATCTCTGTCATTAACTTCACAGTAGCGTCAAAATCTTTTTCCGTTTCACCAGGGAATCCAATAATAAAGTCAGATGTGATGGTCAAGCTTGGGCAAGCAGATTTTAATTTTCGAATAGTGCTTTTGTATTGTAAAACGGTGTGGTTGCGTTTCATTGCCATTAATATACGGTCGCTACCAGCTTGAACAGGCAAATGAAGTTGCACTGCCAATTTAGGTATATTGGCAAAGCAATTAATAAGGCGCTCACTCATTTCATTTGGATGGCTAGTGGTAAAGCGTATCCGTTCAATCTCTGGAATTTCCGCAATTGTTTCAATCAGCATAGCCAAGTCTGCTTCAACATCTTCGAAGTCAGCGCGATAAGCATTCACATTTTGACCCAGCAAAGTGATTTCTTTCACGCCTTGCGCTACAAGCTGCATAGCCTCAGTAAGAATATCTTCAAAAGGGCGTGAAACCTCTTCTCCGCGAGTGTACGGAACAACACAGAAACTACAGTATTTGCTGCACCCTTCCATAATGCTGAGAAATGCACTTGCACCTTCAACATTAGGCGGAGGTAAGTGATCAAACTTTTCAATTTCCGGGAAGGTAATGTCAATTTGAGGCTTGCCAGATTCCAATTTGTTCTTAATTAAATCTGGTAAGCGATGTAACGTTTGCGGCCCGAAAACGACATCAACATGCGGAGAGCGTTTGATAATATTTTCACCCTCTTGAGATGCAACACAGCCACCAACGCCAATAACTAAATTAGGGTTTTTATCTTTCAGTGGCAAATAGCTTCCAAGATGGCTGAATACCTTATCTTCGGCCTTTTCTCTAATTGAGCAAGTGTTAAGTAGGATAACATCTGCTTCTTCAGGTACATTCGTTTCAACCATGTTATCGCTTGCTGAGAGCAAGTCTTTCATACGAGACGCATCGTATACATTCATTTGGCAACCAAATGACTTAACAAATATTTTTTTAGAGTGGTCGTTTTTCACTAAATTGAAGAATTCAAAATTAATTTTACTTGCATAACCCACAATTTTAACGCAATTGCTTAATGCAATGGAAATTAAACTACCTTCTTTTTTGGGTTATAAATTGATGGTACTATCATCATGAACATACATCTATATTGAAAAGAAAAAAATGAATAGAAGACGTTTTCTCATGTATGTACTATTTTCCGCTATACCTGCCAAGCTTGTTTATAAGGTACATCGACTAAGAATCATTAAAGATGAGCAAGGGCGTTGGTATTTATGAGGATTGCTAGTGCTACTTGATAATCTGAATCAAATAAGTAAGAAGCAATACGATGTGATCATCTTTGGAGCAGGCCCAGCGGGTTTCTCAACGGCCTTGTCCCTACCAAAATCCATCAAAGTCTTACTGGTTGAAGCTGGAGATATCAACTACTCCGAGGCCTCGCAAGTATTTTATGATGGCAAGGTAATCGGTGATAAATATTTTGATTTAAAAGACTGTCGATTAAGGCAACTTGGGGGCTCATCAAACCATTGGACCGGGAAATGTCGTACTTTAGATACTTTTGACTTTGCATATAAAGACTATGCGAAAAATGCCAATTGGCCGATTGCTAAATCAGACTTGCAAAATTATCTTTTGCCAGCATGTAAGTTATTAAAAATAAAATCTAATTTTCATAGCAAACCATATCAATGGGACAAGCATGTAGAAGAGCTGGATTTTCAGTTTTCTCCTGTCATGTTCAAGTTTAATTACCTGAATAATGTTGCTGAATCTCATGATATTGATTTGATTGTCAACGCTGCAATAACTAAAGCACATATTAAAAGCGATGCCATTAATGAACTCACAATTACTAATAAAGTGGGTGAAATTAAAACAATTCAAGCACACCATTATGTCTTTGCGATGGGTGGAATCGAGAATGGAAGAATGCTTAAGTTCTTGGCAAAAGATAACCCTAATAGCTCACTCAGTAAGAATCCCAATGTCGGAGCCTACTGGATGGAGCATCCTCATTACTGTGTTGGGGATTATTTCTATAATCTTCCAGATCATGACCGATGGTATGTCGGTATTTCAGAAGTCAAAAAAAGATCGTTGAATGTACTTAACTGTAATTTAAATTTTGCCACTCAGTTAAAACATCCTGAGGATGGGAAAATAAAAAAATTACTGCGTGATTTGATTTGCGCAGACGAAATGATAGGCTCTGAAGTTTCTTATGGTTTAGGTAGGAACTACTGTGGTGGGGAAATCGATGCAGCATGGGAGCAAGCGCCTGATTTTGATAACCGTATTGATCTAGCAACTGATGTTGATGCGTTTGGGACGCCAAAAGCAGTCCTAAACTGGCATAAATCTGATTTAGATTTAAGGACAATAAGATTGACTGCAGAGTACGTAGCAGAGTCGATGGTTAAATACAAACACGCAAAAATTAGATTAAGAGAGTGGCTGTGGAGTGGAAATTACCCAGAGAACGGACAGATAGCTGGTATGCATCACATGGGCGGTACAAGGATGAGTGCCTCACCTAAAGATGGTGTTGTCAATCCTGATTTAAGGTGCTGGGATGTTTCCAATCTTTATATGGCAGGTAGTTCTGTTTTCCCATCTTCAGGCCATGCAAACCCAACACTAACGATAGTACAATTGGCAGTGCGGTTAGCTGAGCACTTAGCTAAGCAAGCTTGAAAAAGTGTTTAATACCCTCGATCAGCTTCTGCAAACAATACACTTAGTACTTTGATAAGAAATTTTCTTTAAAGTAATCGTTATATTTAACTAACTATTCAGTTTAAAGTATCATCATGCCTTCATAATACTGGATAGGTATTTTAAAAGCGTAATTTATGCAAGCACTCCCAATATTTTTCAACATCAGTAACCGTCTATGTCTTGTGATTGGTGGAGGTGATATCGCTACTCGCAAAGTGAACATGCTTTTGAAAGCAAATGGTCAAATTAGACTGGTTTCGCCTTCAGTCTGTGCTGAGTTACAAGCGATGATAGCAGCCAATAAGATTCAACACTTAGAGGCAGAGTTTGAATCATCGCAATTAGAAGGCGCTTGTTTGGTTATCGCCGCCACAGATGATGAAGCAGTTAATGAAGCTGTTTTTCTGGCGGCAAAAGCGCAGAATATTCCTGTTAATGTTGTTGATGCGCCTGCATTATGTACATTCACCATGGGCTCGATTATTGATCGTAGTCCGATTGTTATTGCTGTGTCTTCAGAAGGGAATGCGCCTGTTTTGGCGCGATATATCCGTACCAAAATCGAAACGATGTTGCCATCAGCCTATGGGCGTATTGCAGCAATTGCAGGTGAGTTTCGAGATCAAGTCAAAGATAAATTCAATAGTGTGCAAGCACGACGAATTTTTTGGGAAGAGATATTACAAGGGCCTTTTGTTGAAAGGGTGCTGTCAGGTCAGGAGCAAGCGGCAAAAGATTACTTGCAGGATACGTTAAAGAATGCTGATACTACCAAAAAAAGGGGAGAAGT
>JBFIDU010000041.1:0-10860 GCA_041603755.1 Methylophilaceae bacterium | reverse complement strand
TAAATAGGCAAGGCAATGTTAAGCTGGTGAGTAGTAAAATGCTAAGCGGTAATATGCCATTGGATAAAAAGGCAACAGCCATGCCTAGACCTAAAAAAACACTTGCTCTGTATGGGCGTCTTTGTGCAAGCGCTAGTGCATAAAAGCCAGTTGTCATGCCTGTTAATGCAGAAACTTCCGGTGTAAGCGTGTGTGCAGCGATGACGAGGCCAATAGAACTAATGAAAATAAAAGATGTTTGTCGGCCAAAACCCTTACCCCAAAGCTCTCTGCCTGTCATGCCGATCATCAATAAAGTGACAAGCATCCACAAGCCAGTGACAAGTCTGGCTGCATCGTGACTTGGCAATATGCCACCCAATGAACTGGACGTGAGCGCCGCACTTAAGTAATACAAAGGTGGGTTTGACAGTTGGCTATTGCTCGCAGAAACTGGTGCAAGCAAATGCCCGTTATCGATAACATTTTTAATGGTGCTGATTGCATCTGACTCAAACGGTTTCCATGGGTGGTGCCCAATTAATCCCAGCGACACCCAGATAGCGCACAGTAGAATGAGCAAACGTGTTTTTGCACGTTCACCAATTCTGGCTCGTGGCGTCGAAATATTACCTTGCCAGTCATGGTCTAAATCAAACTGCATAATATGTTGTGTATTGCCTAATCATATTGTTTAAAGACGATTTTAGCATTTTGAACTGCTGGGCATGCAAAAAAGCCATAAAAAAAGGCAGCTTAGCTGCCTTTTCTTTAAACCATATCGGTTGCTTACATGCCATATTTCTTTTTAAACTTATCAACACGACCAGCAGTATCAAGAATCATTTGCTTACCAGTGTAAAACGGGTGAGATTTTGATGATACCTCGATTTTAACCAATGGGTATTCTTTACCATCTTCCCACTTAATTGTATCTTTGGCTGCAATCGTTGAGCGTGTTATAAAGCTAAAATCTGCACCAATGTCTTGGAACACGACTTCTCTGTATTCTGGGTGGATGCCATCTTTCATAATATAACCTTATCTTTTGTGCGTTAAATGTACGAAAAGAACATCTAACTTTAATCTTTATTTTCAGAACTCAGCATTCTATTGTTTTTTATGTTGCGAAGCAAGTAAAAAACAACCATTTAACGTGAAATGAGGAGATTATCCTCCACGACGCATGCTGTCGAAGAAGTCAGCATTGTTTTTTGTTGCTTTGATTTTATCAAGTAAGAACTCCATTGCTTCCAAGTCATCCATTGGATAGAGCAGTTTACGTAGTACCCATATTTTCTGTAGAACATCTTTGTCGATGAGAAGTTCTTCGCGGCGTGTACTTGACTTGCTGACATTGATAGCAGGGTAAATACGTTTTTCGGCCATACGGCGATCTAAGTGAATCTCCATATTACCTGTACCTTTAAACTCTTCGTAAATAACATCATCCATACGCGAGCCTGTATCTACCAAGGCTGTTGCAATAATCGTGAGTGACCCACCTTCTTCCACATTTCTGGCGGCACCAAAAAAGCGCTTTGGTTTATGTAATGCATTTGCATCAACACCACCAGTCAACACTTTGCCTGAGGATGGTATTACTGTGTTGTAAGCGCGCGCTAATCGTGTAATCGAGTCTAGTAAAATTACAACGTCTTTTTTATGCTCTACTAGGCGCTTAGCTTTTTCTAATACCATCTCTGCCACTTGAAGATGGCGTGCAGCTGGTTCGTCAAAAGTTGATGCAACGACTTCCCCTTTAACAGAGCGTGTCATTTCAGTCACCTCTTCTGGACGTTCGTCAATGAGAAGTACAATTAGCACAACATCTGGGTGATTAGCAGTAATCGCATGTGCTATGTTTTGCATCATCACTGTTTTACCACTTTTTGGGCTAGCAACAATAAGTGCGCGTTGTCCCTTACCAATTGGTGCAATCATGTCGATGACACGGCTTGTTACATTCTCTTCACCTTTAATATCGCGCTCTAGCGTTAATGGTTCCGTAGGGAAAAGTGGCGTTAAATTTTCAAATAAGATTTTATGCTTAGTATTCTCTGGTTTCTCATCATTAACGGTGTCTACCTTTACTAATGCAAAATAACGCTCGCCATCTTTTGGCGTGCGAATTTCACCTTGAATACTATCGCCCGTGTGCAAATTAAATCGGCGAATCTGTGAAGGAGATACGTAAATATCACCAGGCCCAGCGAGATAAGATGTATCAGGCGAGCGTAAAAAGCCAAAGCCATCTTGCAGCACTTCTAACGTGCCATCGCCAAAAATATTATCACCCTGTTTTGCTTTGTTTTTGAGAATGGCGAATATAAGATCTTGCTTTCGCATGCGGCTCGCATTGTCGATATTATCTTCAATTGCCATTTCAACTAACTTGGTGACAGGTAAATGTTTCAGGTCGGATAGGTGCATTGGGAAGGCTCGCTAGAAGGGGTGGTTAATAAAACAGATTAGTTAAATTAAGGACATCTGGCTTGCTAGGAAGCCAGATGTGTAAACTTGTTAAATGTTGCTATCGATAAAAGCCATGAGTTGTGATTTTGATAATGCGCCAACTTTTGTGGCTTCAACATTGCCATTTTTAAATAACATTAGCGTTGGTATGCCGCGAATGCCATATTTAGGCGGTGTTTGTTGATTATCATCAATATTGAGTTTTGCTACGATTAATCGATCAGCATACTCTTTTGAGATGTCCTCAAGAATAGGTGCAATCATTTTGCATGGACCACACCATTCAGCCCAGTAATCAACTAATACTGGTAGTTGTGATTGTAGTACTTGTTCTTCAAAACTAGCATCGCTAAGATGAATAATTTGTTCGCTCATGGGGACCTCAACGGTTGAAATTTTAGGTTAAATCAGAATTCAACAAGCTTTTAATGCGCAGCATTTTCGATTGTTAGTGGATTAAATATTATGTAAGTTCCAATTAGTCTGGAATATTGAAACGACAGTATAACAATATCACAGCTGTTATATCAAGCTGTATTGATAGCGCTCGAATGAAGAGCTACGCTCAATTAACTTGGTGATCAATATTGTGGTTCTTATATCATCCTCAATTAGTTCAATGGTTTCGCCAGAAGAGTATGCTCCCCTTGGTACGATAACTGTTGCCTGTTGCTTAAGAGCACTAATTTCTGGCAGAGATAACGCTTTGATTTCTGATGCGTTTTTCTTAGATTTTGTCATTATCGCTTTCACTTTAGGTGAGATAAGCTCAAATCCAATATCTAGCTGGTCAAGTTCATTAATGCTTGCCCAGCGAATAATGCCAACTTCCCATGATAATGTTTCATTGTTTTTGATAGCAGCTACATCACCCACTTGCATCGAAACTTGCGAGGAGTTGAACTTGCGCAGTGCATATCCCCCTGCGCTTTGGTTTAAGATTTGCCAGCGCGATGGTTTTACTGCAGCACTTTTAACCACCAGATTTTTATAGTCATTTCCTATTTTAGGGGCAAAGTAGTGTGCGTCATGAATACCTATTCCTAGTTCCATGCCATCATTTTTTCTTGCTCTTGTAAAAGCTCTCAGAGGCGATTTGCCAAAGTGGTTTATTAAATGCATGAGCAAGTCTTCATCATGATTGCTGATAGCATTTTCAGGCAAGCTCCCATCATTTGGTAGGATGCCGTCTGTTAATAGTTTCAGGTGAGTGTGTATACGCTTGGCAACTTTAATTGTTAGTAAAAGTAGGTCTGTTTCGCTATTAGGCTCATCATGTTTTTTTGCATAAGCTTTTGGTGGTTGATTACCATCCAACTCAATTAAAAAGACGCCTACACTGCTTTCAATAAAACCAATAGGGCTAAGCTCGGCATCTTTAGCTATTTTTTGTAGATAAGCATCTGTTTTAATAATATCCTGACTACATAAACGGTGAGGGTGAGCTAATGCCAGTAGCAGAATTTGTGTATACACGGCATTGACTGAGCTTTCTTCATCATCAGATAAATTTTCATTAACTGGTAGTTCTTGTGCATTTTGCTGGAGTGCGCAGTAGTAAAGTTGATGGAGCTCCGCCCAAGTGGCTTTATCGGGTGTGTGATAAGTGACGTAATTGATTAAAGCGGTTTCTTTGATTGCATGGATAGCACGCTGAATAATAAGCGCTGCGGCCTTGTCACTATTGATATTGATAATTTTATTCTGTAAATCGATGAGCGCCCATTTATAACCATAAGCCATTTCTTGCCAGAGTTTAACAACGGTATCTGCGTAGTTTTTTTGGTTTTTAGAAATAGGCAGACTAGCATAACTAAATTGTGGAATAAGTGCTTGAGAAACTTGATGGGCAGCTGTGCGATATGTTTCTAGTGCATTAACTCTGTTTGCATAGGCTATTTTCTGACGATTTAGCGTTTGTAACTCCTCAATGAGATCCGAAGCGGCTCTATATGGATCGCTAAAAGGCAAGTTGCGAATAAACTCACTAATTTTACTCGTGCGCGTTTCAGCCAATAATACTGGATTTTCTTCTAACTCTGGAAGCTTAAAGCTGATTGGCATACATGCTCCGTATGTTTGGGTTACTATATAGCTAGAGAATTAGTTTATCACTTTATTTGCGTAGGGGAAATTAAAGATGATGGCATCAATAAAAAGGTTGCTTACTTCTTTGTTACTGTTGCTGATTTCACTAACCAGCTACACAAGCTTTGCGCAAGCGCAGTTCACATTAGTGGATATGAAGGGGGAAACCCATCAACTTGATAACTATAAAGGAAAGTGGGTGATTGTTAATTACTGGGCCACGTGGTGTCCGCCCTGTTTAGAGGAAATTCCAGATCTGGTTAATTTATATGATAGCCGTAAAGGGATTGACTTAATGGTCATCGGCGTCGTTTTTGACTATGAAACGTTACAGGACGTTGAGACCTATGTGGATGATATGTTGATGTCATACCCAATTGTGCTGGGCAACGAGCAGGTGGTTAAGCAAATTGGTTCAGCTGAAGTATTGCCAACTAGCTATATTTACAACCCACAGGGTAAATTGGTTAAGGTTGAACGGGGAATCGTCTCCAGACAGTATCTAGAGACGATTATTAGATGAAATCTCAGCGAGCTGCTTAATCGGGTACCGCGATAGATACGCCTTCATCATTTAAAATGTTGAGCTGATTTTCTCTTGCAAACTCCATTAGTTCCTCAAAGCCCTCTGGATTGGCCGTTTTGAGCTGCATATCAACCGCTAAGCAGCGAATGCCGTCAATCATTTCTGGTTTGAGGTAGGGCGAATAGCGTAATTTGCGATCTTCACCAAATGTTGCATAGCTGCTACAGATACGGTCTACCCAATCACTTGGTCTAAAACGCTTGCCTTCACGAGTCAAGCTTTGAATAATTATTTCTTCAGGTTTGTTTTCCATATTGCTGATGTTTCCTAATACATGATTGGTTTACGATTTGTATTCAAAAACCTTAACGACTTTTGCAACGCCATCTGTTGTGCGTGCAATTTCTGCTGCTAATCTTCCTTCATAGTCAGTGACAATGCCCATTAGATAAACAACACTCGCTTCGGTAACTATTTTAACGTTAATTGCAGCAAAATTTTTCTCAGCAACAAACTTTCCTTTAACCACTGAAGTGATGTAGGTATCGTTTGCACGGTCGCTGATGCTGCTTTTCGGGCCAACAACAAGCTCATTGGTAATGTTCTTAACATTTTCGATGGCTTTAACAATGTTTTCAGCCTCCTGTTTGGCTTGCTGGGTAGGTACTTCACCGGTCAATAACACATTAAGGTTGTAGCTTGTGACATTAACATGTGCTTCTTCTGACAGCGCTTTCCTGATTTGTTGTAATGCTTTGATTTCGACATTTTCATCTTCAACGTAAATACCTGCAGTACGGCGATCGGCTGCTATTGCACCCCCTGCAGCAGCGCCACCAACAGCAGCTGTGAAACAGCCTGTTAGTTGTGTCGATGTTGCGATAATAAATACGGTGCTGATAAACAGTTTTGATAAAGATGGCATTGGGGTCTCCTAAGATTTATTTAAGCATGGTTTTTTTGTGAATAATACGCCTATTATGCGTCAAATGCATTACGGATCCATTCAACATGATCCAAGTCGGCCTTATTCATTAAAACAGCATCAAAACGACAATCAATATTATTATTTGCTTGTAAATAATATTGTGCTGTCGCAATCAGCTTTTTTTGTTTTTGTAATGTGATGCTCGCTCCTGCACCGCCAAACTGATGATTAGATCGTAGCCGCACCTCAACAAACACGAGTGTACTGGCATCTTTCATTATCAAATCAATTTCCCCGAACCGGCAATGAAAGTTTTGCGCCACAAGTTTAAGTCCTTTGTTTTGCAAAAAAGTTGCAGCAATTGTTTCGGCTGCTAGTCCTGCATTATTTTTATTGATTTTCATCTATTTCACATATTGTTAGTTTTTTATAGCTGTTGTATACGCTTCGAGTTAAAATTTTAATGATGACGCAATCTATATTATATGTGGTCGCAACGCCAATTGGAAACCTTGGTGATATTACCCTAAGAGCTTTGGATATCTTAAAAAGTGTAGATATCATTGCGGCAGAAGATACCCGACATACCGCTGGTTTACTATCTCATTTTGGTATCACAAAAAAACTCATTGCTGTACACGAGCACAATGAACATAAATCGGCGCAAATGTTGTTGGAACGCTTGCAAGCAGGTGAGAGCGTTGCCTTGGTTACCGATGCGGGCACGCCTGGAATTAGTGACCCAGGTGCTGTTGTGGTTGATATATTACATGACACTGGTGTAAAGGTTGTGCCAATACCAGGTGTTAGTGCAGTGATTGCAGCTTTATCTGTGTCGGGTATCACCAAAAATGGATTTAGCTTTATTGGCTTTTTGCCTGCGAGTGGGACACAAAGACGCAAGGCCTTGGAGGCATGCAAAATACTGGAACATACGCTGGTGTTTTATGAAGCACCTCATCGGATTATCGAGTGTATAGCAGACATGTGTAAGGTGTTAGGCGCGGACCGTCGAATCACCATTGCGCGTGAGTTGACTAAAACATTCGAAACGATATACCGCTGTGCATTAGGTGATGCCCAAGTATGGATTGAGAGCGATACTAATCAGCAACGAGGAGAGTTTGTATTGTTAGTAGAGGCGGCGCCCGAAAAAGAACAAGCGGCAGTCAGTGAAGACGCAGAAAAAAAATTAAAAATACTGTTGGCAGAGTTGCCGCTAAAACAAGCAGTTAAACTAGCTGCGGATATAACTGGCGCAAAGAAGAATGATTTATATCAGCTTGCGCTATCTTTGAAAGACGAACCTGTTTAGAAAGTTGATAAAACGGCAAATGACAGCACAAATTACGATGACTCAGCCAGATGATTGGCATTTACATTTAAGAGATGGAGCAGCTTTACGGTCTGTAGTTGCAGATACCGCTAAACAATTTAAGCGAGCGATTGTGATGCCTAATTTAAGGCCACCTATCACGTCGACAGCATTGGCAATTGCCTATAGAGAGCGCATCATGCAGGCGCTGCCATCTGGCGTTGATTTCGAACCTTTGATGACGTTATATTTAACTGACAACACGAGTGCGGAGGAGATTAAGATAGCCAAAGGTAGTGGTCTGATTCATGCTGTTAAGCTTTACCCAGCTGGCGCCACGACTAATTCTGATTCAGGTGTTACAAGTCTGAATAAGTGTTCAGCAGCGCTGGAAGTTATGCAAGAAGTAGGCATGCCATTGCTGACACATGGTGAAGTAACTGATGCGGATGTTGATGTGTTTGATCGGGAAAAGGTATTCATTGATCGACACATGCAGCCTCTCATTGCGCGCTATCCAGATTTAAAAGTTGTTTTCGAGCATATTACAACTAAAGATGCAGCCGAGTTTGTTGCAGCAGCAGGCGCGAACGTTGCTGCAACGATTACTGTGCATCATCTGCTGATGAATCGGAACGACATGTTTAAAGGTGGCATGCGTCCGCATCATTATTGTTTGCCCGTACTTAAACGCGAAACGCATCGAAAAGCCCTGGTGCAGGCTGCTACATCCGGCAGCACAAAATTCTTTTTAGGTACTGATAGTGCGCCACATCCAAAAAAGGCTAAAGAGTCAGATTGCGGTTGTGCTGGCATGTATACCGCTCATGCGGCACTTGAGCTCTACGCTGAGGTGTTTGAAGAGGCGAACGCGCTAGACAAACTAGAAGGGTTTGCTAGCTTTTATGGACCAGATTTTTATGGGTTGTCTCGTAACACTGGCACGATTACATTAGTGAAAAAAAGTTGGCAGGTTCCCGAGAGTTATCCGTATGATGGTGACGTGTTAGTCCCATTGAGGGCTGGGCATGAAGTAAAGTGGCAGCTGAGAGAAAGTTAAATTACTGTTATTGTTGTAAAGCAATCGATAAGTATCTAAAAATTATACAAACAACCCTTTTTCTTTAATTGCTTTGGCTACAGATTCAGGTACAGATTCTTCCCAAGAAGCATCGCCCTTGCGAATTTTGTCGTACACATCTTGTGAGAGGATACCAAGAATTTCTTTACGATAACCTTCTATAGCCAAAATCCGCTTCTCGCCAACAAGGTAATCAAATAAATGCTTGTGTGCTCCTTTAATTTCAATGTTATTCAAAGTCGTCATGCTGCCATCTGCATTGATAGTCGGGTAGATAAACATCCGAATATCATTTTTTAATAGTCGCCCAAATCCTTCCAGCATTCCGCCTTGTAAATTACTATAATTCTCTTGGTTAAAGCGGTCAAATAAAGTTGGAATGCCCATCGCGATGCCAATTCGGCGTTTAGTATAGCGAGAGATGTATTGCGCGAGCTGGTAAAACATGGTGAAGTTGGAAATCATCACGGTATGGCCAGTGGCTGCAAGCACTTCGGCTCGTGAGATAAAATCTCTTAAGTCTAATTTCCCATCCGCACGTAGCATGACCATGTTCATTTCCATAATCGTGATGGTTTCGCCTTCTTTGATGTCAGCTTCAGTCTCAAATTGTCTGAGTGCACATTCAAGCATATCAACGTTAACATGGGTAATAGGTCTAAAACGGCCGCGTTCGATTAGTACAGGTTTTTTGCGTAGAACTGATGATGGTTGAAGCACTTCGCCACTGGCTGAAAACATCGCTGCGTCAGTTAAACCGAGTTCAACAAGGTGTAATGACATGATGCGATTATCAACATTCCTGAAGGCAATGCCAGAGAATTCAATCATATCAATCTCTATGCGGTTGATGCTCAATCCATCAAGCAGTGACTCTAATAGCTGCTCAGGTTCGTGGTGTAAAAAACAAGCGCCATAAACCAGATTAGTACCAACGATACCTAGCGCTTCTTGTTGTGCCTTTGCGTCGTTATCCCACATGCGGACATGCATGATGATTTGGCTTTCTTCATCGCGCGGATGTGCCTGAAACTTAACGCCCATCCAGCCATGACACTCGTTGGTGCCTGCAAAATTTCGTGCTGAAACTGTATCTGCGAAAGCAAAAAATGCTGTGGTGTCGCCCCTTAATGTTTTTAGGTTTTGGTGATTAAGGCTTTGCTCAATATCCAGCATGGCTTGTAAACGCTCACGTGAAACGTAGCGCTCACAGTTGCCATATATCGTGTCAGAGACTTTCATATCATATGCGCAGATGCTTTTGGCAACGGTTCCTGCTGCCCCACCTGCTCGGAAAAACCAACGAACTACTTCTTGCCCAGCACCGATTTCTGCAAACGAGCCATAGCGTCGATCATCAAGGTTGACTTTTAATGCTTTTTCTTGCGTATCGGTAGGGCGTGTGCTTGTCATTGGTAACTCCATCATTATTGCAAATTGAATGATTTTGGATTAAGTCATGTGAGGATAAACTAAAGTTGCTAATAGTTTATTAAAAGATATTTTATCGCTTAAAAGAGAAACGATAAATAAGCATTTGCTCAACAATGACAATATATGATGAAATTTTTGCCATTTTTATGGCTAAGCACAAAGTAATAATAAGATTGGGAATTTAAAACAATAGGTTATGTTAAAATTGAACTTAAGTTAGCCAGACAGTCGCCGTCACATTTTATTGGGTAATTGCTTACCTAATAAAGCAAGCAGATCCTTGCGGTCTCCTTGGTGAGGGAGGAAAGTCCGGGCTGCATAGAGCAGGATGGCGGCTAACAGCCGCCCGCCGTGAGGCGAGGAACAGGGCCACAGAGACGAGTATACCGAAAGGTGGACGTGAAACGCGGTAACCTCCATCTGCAGCAAGACCAAATAGACTGGCATAGGCGTTGCTCGCGCTGTCAGTGGGTAGGTTGCTTGAGCGCACAAGTAATTGTGCGCCTAGATGAATGACTGTCAACCTTTATAGGTTACAGAACCCGGCTTATCGGCTAACTTATTACAACCGACTTAATGCTTCAGCGTTTAGCGAGGTTGGGAACGCCCCTTGCGGGTGTGACCGAATTAATGATTTATCATTCGACTTGACGCTTTAGCGTTTAGGGAGAATGGTGATGCCCTTTACGGGTATATCATTTAGCGAGGTTGGGAACGCCCCTTCACAATCGACTTGGCGATTTATCACCTGGTGAGATTGGGGAAGAACTTCACGGTCTTGCCGGTGTAGACTGACTGATCACTTTCAAAATGGATAAATTACTTCCTATTACAGCTAGATTTTTGGCTACTTTTTATTCAAAAACACTCCCCCCAGTCAATTCAGCCACATAGTTAAACTTTCTTATATTTAACATTCAGTGTTATACATAAGTGCATGATTTTTATGATGTTTGTTTTTATACAAAAAATCAGCTAAGTCTTTGACCTATAAAGAAAAAAAGCTTGCTTTAAGCCATTTTTTACTCTAAAGT
>JBFIDU010000040.1:0-10874 GCA_041603755.1 Methylophilaceae bacterium | reverse complement strand
TTAACACATCGCATAGCCAAAGGTGAGAACGTAGCTGATATTCAGGATATTCGTGGTACTGCTTTTATGCGTAAGCATATTCCAGATGGCTGGGAGGAAATAAACAGCACACAATTAGACCGCCCAGGTGTTGTAGATAAACCGTCAGACCCCTATGAAATGAAAATGGGCAAGGCTGATGCAAGCTGTGCAACTGATGCTGAAAATAAAACTGATTTGCCAGAAGGTACCAATGTTATTGAGATAGTTCCAAACGCACGGATAAAAAAGCCGAAGTCTGACAGAAGCAAGCAAGTTGTTCGATTGCCAAGCTATGAGGAGGTTGCACAAGACCCTGTCATGTATGCGCATGCTTCACGCGTATTGCATTTGGAGTCTAACCCGGGTAACGCGCGTGCGCTGGTGCAAAAGCATGGTGATCGCGAGGTATGGCTTAATCCACCACCCATTCCATTGACGACCAAAGAAATGGATTATGTCTACGATTTGCCTTATGCACGCAAACCGCACCCTATGTATAACAATGCAAAAATACCCGCATGGGAAATGATACGGTTTAGCGTCAATATCATGCGTGGGTGCTTTGGTGGTTGTACATTTTGTAGTATTACCGAGCATGAAGGCCGTATTATTCAAAACCGAAGCGAGGCTTCTATTCTGCGAGAAGTGGAAGAAATACGTGATAAGGTGGATGGTTTCACAGGGGTTATATCTGACTTAGGTGGGCCGACTGCCAATATGTATCGTATCGCTTGTAAGTCAGAAAAGATTGAAAAAGCGTGTCGTAAATTATCTTGTGTATATCCCGATGTTTGTGAAAACCTGAATACAGATCATAGTGCGCTAATACAACTGTACCGAAAAGCGCGAAATATTAAAGGCGTAAAAAAAGTCCTCATTGGTTCGGGCTTGCGCTATGACCTCGCTGTGAAGTCACCCGAATATGTCAAAGAACTGGTGCAGCATCATGTTGGCGGCTATCTAAAAATTGCGCCAGAGCATTCCGAAGAAAATGTATTAAGTAAGATGATGAAACCAGGCATGGGTGCCTACGATGAATTTAAAGCCATGTTTGAGAAATTTAGTGCAGAAGCTGGTAAAAAACAGTATTTAATCCCTTATTTTATTGCAGCGCATCCAGGTACCACGGATGAGGACATGCTAAATCTGGCGTTGTGGTTAAAACGTTATAATTTTAGATTAGACCAAGTGCAGAATTTCACGCCAACACCGATGGCAATGGCAACCGCCATGTACCACAGTGGAAAAAATCCGTTGCGCAAAGTAACCGCTGATTCAGAGAATGTGCCAGTGCCTAAGGCTGGTGGTGTACGTAAATTACACAAAGCTTTTATTCGCTATCATGACCCAGCAAATTGGCCAATATTGAGAGAAGCGCTGAAAAAAATGGGACGCTCGGATTTAATCGGTCCTGGTAAGCGGCAGTTGGTGCCGGCTTTTCAACCAGCTGTTATTGGTACAATTAAACAGTCTGACGGCAGTCGTTTTACACCCAAGACCAAATCCAACCAACAATCTAGTAATAAACGAAGATCAGCAGAGTTGCCTAAAGCATTTAATGATTTGAAGAACGCTGCAAGACCTGCGCATAAAAAGAAATCAAGATAAATGTTGTCTTGGATGAACTCGTATTTTTGGTTTGTGTCAGTTGATTAATTGCTTTTATAAGGGACTTTATGGCCAATAGATCAATGGCATGGTTAAAGGGTGTTGCAACGCTGTTGCTATTGAGCGGCACGATGCTCTCGCATGCAACTGAAAAAGGCTTGTTCTGGAAAGTGGTATCGCCATCAGGTCAAGTAAGTTATTTATTTGGCACGATGCATACGGATGATAATCGTGTAACTGATTTTTCAAGCAATGTACTAGATGCGATCAAAAGTGTTGATGTGTTTGTCATGGAGACACAACCAAATGCTGATCCCTCACATTTCTCTTTATCAGAAGGGACGCTTAAGTCAACATTATCTGAAACTGAAATGGATAAAGTAAAGGAATTAGCTGATTTTCATGTGATGCGCATTGAACAAGCGCTTAAGATGAAGCCTTGGCTACTTGCATTAGTGTTCAGTCAGTCGAAACCACAAACGCCTTTTGCACAAGACAATTTATTAATGCGTAGTGCAGAAGATTTTGGTAAGCCAATTCATGGGCTTGAGACCAGTGAAGAACACTTTGGTGTTATTGATAGCTTTAGCCAAGAAGAGCAATTAATTATGCTTCGTACAGCGTTGAAACTAACGCAAGAGCAAAAAGAGCGCGACTTTGAAAAGCTAATCAATACCTATTTAGCTGGCGATACGGATGCACTGTTACGGCTTGATGCGCAAATGACAGGGGCACAATTACCCAAAGCACTATGGGACAAAATGCGTATCAAATTACTAGATGAACGAAACGCGCTCATGGCAAGTAGAGCGATGCGCTTGCTAGAGCAACAGTCTGCGTTTATTGCAGTTGGAGCAGCGCATTTGTCGGGTGAAAATGGGTTGATAGCTGCTTTTAAAAAAGCAGGTTTTCAGTTATCACTTATGCCTGAGTAGAATGTTTTCTATTCAGTTTTTTTCTTAATGACGTGTTGGCCTGCCTCATAATTCGGAATGTCAGGGTTTTGGTTGACATGAATAAGGCTATCCGTATCAAATCCGAGCTCTTTGGCTTGGCTCATTAAATGTTGCTTAATGGGATAAGTGAGTTCTGGTGTGCGTGAGAGTATCCACAAATACTCTTTATTAGGCCCACAAATCATTACATAGTTATAGTATTGCTTATCTAACGCCATGATATTGTAAGCACCATAAAAAGGGCCAAAAAAAGACACCTTTAATTTCCCTAAATAAGTACCGTCTGCATTTGGTTTTTCAATAAAATAAGCTTTGCCAATGGCTGTATCCCATTTTCCTTCCTGCCGGTTATAACCTTTATTTGTCACCTTGATACTGCCATCGTCATTCATTTCATAGTGTGCTGTGACATTATCTAAACCTCGTTCAAATGAATGATCAAGGCGTGCAATTTCATACCACGTGCCTAGATATTGTTCCGCATTGACACCGTCAACAACAGTTACATTTTCAGGTACCCCCATACAGCTCGTGAGCAGTATCAATAAAAGCCAAAGTAGTTTTTTCATATGTTATTTCCTATATATCAGCCACGCTTTGATTGGTTCGCTATAAATTTATCTAGTTGTGCTGCAAAAGCTTTTCTATCGGCAGAACTAAAAGCACTGGGTCCTGAAGTTTCTACACCACTTGCTCTTAATTCTTCCATAAAATTACGCATCGTCAAACGTTCTTGAATATTCTCTTTTGAATAAAATTCACCACGCGGGTTCAGTGCATGTCCATGATTGTCGATGACTTGCGCTGCAAGAGGGATGTCCGCTGTGATTACCAAATCGCCTGGGGCTAATTCTTGCACAATTTTATTGTCTGCAACATCAAAACCAGATGCAACTTGTATGGCACTTAAGAAAGGTGAGGGTGGTACCCGTAGCAACTTATTGGCAACTAAAATAGTTTGAATTTGAGCACGCATTGCAGCGCGATATAAAATTTCTTTAATCACGACAGGGCAAGCATCTGCATCAACCCAAATCTTCACAATTTATCTGCCTTTATTTGCGTTGCCGTTAAATCTGGCTCCACTGTTCTTTTTATCCCTAGTTGTTTTCGTATGATGGGTAGCTTTAGGATTTCTTCTAGCATCATGACGTCGACCAATGTTTAAATCAGCAGCATAAATTGGTGTTTGTGGCATTGCTTGGTGTCTAGCTGCTTCTGACAGATGTTCAGTGGATTGATCATCTTCTTTTGCATAAGGTTGATGATTGCCAATTGTTTTTTTTGATGGTCTAGGTTTCTCACCAAAAGCACGTTGTTGACTTGCTAGTGCTGCTTTACCATTGTCTTGGTTTTGCGTACGACGTTTATTTTTACCTTGATTTTTCTTCTGCACTTGAGAGCCATTTGGTTGCTGGCCGCGGAAAAGTCTTGGCGGTTCTGGTTCAATCACTTCAGGTGCTTTAAATCCCTCAATCTTTACTATCGGTATTTCACGATTAATTAACTGCTCAATATCTTTAAGATACTTCAGCTCTTCTCTATCCACTAAAGAGATTGCTGCACCAGCAGCACCGGCACGACCCGTACGTCCAATGCGATGAACATAATCTTCGGCTATATTAGGTAGTTCAAAATTAATCACTTGTGGTAACTGATCAATATCCAATCCTCTTGCTGCAATATCTGTTGCAACCAGTGCGCGCACTGTACCTGCTTTAAATTCTGCTAAGGCTCTGGTGCGTGCGCCTTGGCTTTTATTACCATGAATAGCCAGCGCAGAAATATCATTTTTAACTAACTTTTCTGTTAGCCTGTTAGCACCATGTTTTGTACGTGTAAAAATAAGCACTTGTTGCCAGTTATTTTCTTTCATTAAGTGAACCAGCAGATCACGCTTGTGCGATTGTGGCACCATGTGTGCCGCTTGTGTGACCATCTCAGATGCTGTATTGCGCTTAGCAACTTCAACAAAGCTTGGACTATTTAATAATCCATCTGCAAGATTTTTAATATCGTCAGAAAAGGTCGCTGAAAAAAGTAAGTTTTGCCTTGTTTTTGGTAGCTTGGCTAGAATTTTCTTGATGTCGTGAATAAAGCCCATGTCTAACATGCGGTCTGCTTCGTCTAGCACTAGTATCTCTATACCTGAAAGATCCACTTTTTGTTGATTGACTAAATCCAATAAACGACCTGGTGTTGCAACCAGTACATCTAGCGCGCGTGCTAGGCGATTAATTTGTGGATTAATGCTCACGCCTCCAAAAACGACCATCGATTTAATATTTAAATACTTAGCATAGGTTTTGACCGATTCACCGACTTGGGCGGCAAGCTCTCTGGTTGGGGTCATGATGAGGCAGCGTGGTTTTCCTTTTACTTTCTCAACAATGGGGTTTTGATTTAATAAATGCAAAATGGGTAGAGTAAAACCTGCTGTTTTACCAGTTCCTGTCTGCGCGCCAGCTAATAAATCTTCACCATTCAAAACCAACGGAATCGCTTTTGCTTGTATAGGCGTCGGTTTTGTGTAGCCTGCATCCTCAATCGCTTTAATGAGCGACTCATTTAAACCCAAATCATTAAAATTACCTATGTGAATATCAGTACTGATTACTTCTTCGTTCATTATTTTGTTTTTTCCTAGGACGGCGAATAGAACTCTGCTAATAACAATTGTGTTTGGTCAATAAAGGTAGTGGGTGGTGAGCATATTACTCACAATGAAAAAGCTTAAAGGACCGTTTTTGTTTAGCGATTTATGCGCCACCATGTGGATTGGTTTTGCGCAAGCCTGTTATTATACAGCGTAATTATGTTATTGATAGCAACGACTTTCTTACATCATAAAAATGATTTCCTTTTTGGTTAGTTTTAAATTAATCACTATGATGCCTAGCTTTGCAATAAGTTCTCTTAGAAGTTTGCCCGAGTAATACATATTATCCAGGGCAATAAAAATACATTGTTAAATTTCATTATGATGGTAAAGCTCAGTCATTGCATAATCTATCCTGATTGCGATAAATGGCTCCAGCGGGAAAATGATCGTTGATATGTTTTTTTATTCTGCCAATTGATAGTGAGGGGTTTATATTGTATGGTCGGCGTATAATCAGCTAGGTGACTAAAATATGACATTTTAATTGTATGTAACATGCCTGTCATATTAGCTGGCTAGTATGGGCCGTTATATTATCAATAGGATAATGCATGAGTCGCATACAGTTGGCATAAGGAACAATGCAAAGCCATTCATTGATAACGACTATTCATGATTAAACTACCTAAAGAAATACAAGATAATCTGCAATTTTTGTGTGTTGAAATAGACTCACAATTAACTAATATGCAACAGTATTTCAAGCTGGCAAAACCAAGTATAGGGAATCGTATACTGGATCGAGTGGACTATGTCTACAATCTTAAAACCAGAATTCAGAACAATGTATTTAATCAACTATCGACACAAGATTTATCCAATCAAGCGGTGTTAAGTTTAAGAAGTGTTGAGTTTATTGCCAATGATTTGGGCAGAATCATGGATATTTGTCGTAGCTGCGTTATTGAAACAGAGGCATTAAACGCAATGGATGGGCTTTTACCAAAAACGACAGTTAAAATCCTCAGGCAGGTACGTAAGGCGGTTCAATTAGTCATACCAGCAGTTGAGCATACCGATTCAACAATAGCTATTCAAATTGGACAAATGATGGATGCGTTGGCTGATGATCATCATAAGTTGTATCAAAAAAATATTACCGCGTTAAAAAGTCATAAAAATCCTGCCAGAATGACAGCCGCTGTTTATGTTGCACATGAGTTGAAACAAATGAGTGCCGCCTTAATGCATATATGTGAATCCATTATTTCTGCGAACTTAGGGCAGCAGGTTAGTTTTGATCGTTATTTTTCATTACAGTCTGTTGTTTCGGCTTTAGACAAAGATGAACAGAAAGTGCAACTGAAAACGTTAGCAGAAACAAGGTCAGGTACTAGCATTTCAGGCGTCAGTAGCCCTGAAAGCGGTGCGTTAGGCATTTACAAAAGTGGTCAAAAACAAAAACTAAAAGAAGAGAGAGAAGGTGTTAAGAATTGGCATGAGATTTATCCAGGCGTAGCGCCTAAAATACTTTCCTATAAGAAAAGGGGTGGCTCGGCGGCTCTGTTAATTGAGCATTTGCCTGGATTAACTTTTGAACAGATCGTCTTGAATGAACCATTAGCCTCAATAGAGGCGGCACAACTGAAGTTACATAAAACCTTACGCGCAATCTGGACAGCAACAAAATTAGAAAAGCATAGTCACGCAAATTTTATGGAGCAGCTCCAAAAGAGGTTGCCTGAAGTCTATAAAATCCATCCAGAATTTTATCAATCACAAGTCAATATGTGTGGTTATCAATTTCTGGCTTTTGATAAGCTAGTCGAAAAAGCTGCAGAAAAAGAGCAAGAGTGGTCATCCGCTTTTACTGTCTATATTCATGGTGACTTTAATGTTGACAATATCATTTACGACCCTGTTGCGCAGCGGGTTAACTTTGTCGATTTGCATCGCTCCTGCTACATGGATTATGTACAGGATATTTCAGTTTTTATGGTATCAAATTATCGATTACAAATCCTAGACTCGCTGAGACGGCAATATATTATGTCGGTAGCCATCAATATGTATGCGATGGCGAGACGTTACGCTATTAAAAATCGCGATACTACATTTGAGTTGCGTTTAGCGTTAGGTCTGGCACGCTCATTTGCAAGTTCTACAAGATTTATTTTAGATAAAACCCTCGCGCAAGAAATGTTTTTGAGAGCGCGTTATTTAATTGAATTAGTCTTAACGGTAGACCCACAGAAAGTGACTAGATTTCGAATCCCATTGAAGGAGATTTTTGTTGACTAGAATGAAAAAAATTGCGGTTGTTGGCATTCCTGATAAATGGTCCACAGAAACATTGGCAGATGCAATTGAAGCAAAAACTGGCTTTAGATTAATCGTCGATATGGCAAAAGTTACTCGTGATTTAAAAAATAATACTTTGCGCTATTTAAATCATGATTTATCAGATTTAGATGCAATTGTTGTGAAAAAGATATCGACGCAATATAGCTCGAATACTGAAGATCGTTTAGAGCTACTGCGTCTTGCTCAGTCTGATGGTATTAAGGTATTCAGTAATCCTGAAACCATGTTAAGACTCGTGAATCGTTTAAGTTGTACGGTGAGTTTGCGTAATGGCAATATCCCCATGCCTGACACTGTCATTACAGAAGACATAGAGGTAGCTGTTAAGACAGTGCAGCGTTATGGCCAAGCTGTGTTTAAGCCACTGTTTTCTACCAAAGCACGAGGTATGTGCCTAATTAGTGCCGACCAACCCAGCAAAAAAATACTCAGGGAGGTTGAAGAATTTAAGGCAGAAAATCCAATGATGTATATACAGCGAAGGTTGGATCTACCTGGTCAAGATATTGGACTAGTCTTTCTTGGAGGTAAGTATCAAGGGGCCTATGCAAGAATCGCAAATAGTAGTGGCACATGGAATACGACCATTAACAGTGGCGGTCGTTATGCACCTTACAAACCATCTGACGAGGTAATTGCAATTGCACAAAAAGCACAAGATTTATTCCATCTCGACTTTACAACGGTCGATATAGCAGAAACAGCTGATGGTCCTGTTGTGTTTGAAGTATCTGCTTTTGGTGGTTTTAGGGGTGCCAAAGAGGGAGCTGGTATTGATGCTGCCAATCTCTATGCAGATTATGTGTTAGGTAAGCTGGATTAATGCACATCACTAACGCTAAACAAGCTGCACAGATACTGGTAGGGGACACTTTAACGCAACAGCGAGTGCTTGATTTAAATTTAGGCCGATGCATTGTACGGGTATGTAGTAACTCCCCAGCAATATTGGATTACTTGGAAAACTACTTTTCACATTGCGCTATGCAAAAAAGTAATAGCGATTTTGATATGACTGTCCAGATCATAGAAAACAACCCTGTTGAGCTACCGCTGGATTTTTATGATTGGAGGCGAGAAGCAGGCAAAACTGGGCGCAAAGATAGCGTTTGTGATATCGAAGATGCCAGACTCATAAAAAAAGTACGCACTGGTATGCTATTTTTACAGAGTGAAGACTACCGAATTGCAAATGGCGCATGCTCAGAAAACCTGAATCAGGTCATCAACTTTATTAATAATCAATACATGACCTGGCTACAACAACGAAATTGGCTTAATTGTCATGCTGCCGCGCTTGTTAAATATGGATATGCCTATGCGGTTGCAGGTTTTTCAGGTGGTGGAAAATCAACGCTAATGTTACACATGCTTGACAATGCAGGGACAAAATTCTTAAGCAATGATCGTTTGTTCATACAGCAAGAGGATGCGCATTTACAAGCAATCGGTATTGCCAAAATGCCAAGGATTAATCCAGGGACTATTATCCATAATCCCAGATTAAATCATATGCTTTCAGATGCTCAGCAAAAACAACTATTGGCCATGCCAGTAGAGGATTTGTGGGATTTAGAGCAAAAATATGATGTTGATATTGAGCGTATTTATGGGCGTGGCCGTATAGCAAGTGAAGCGCCGCTTAAATCTTTTTTGGTATTAAACTGGCAACGCAATAGTTCTGAATCACTACAATTGAAAAAAGTTAACTTACGTCAGCGAACAGATTTACTGAGCGCAGTGATGAAATCGCCAGGTCCCTTTTATCAGATGAAAGATGGGCAGTTTTCATCTGCAGCTCATACTTTCAATCAAGAAGCATACCTAAAAGCCCTTGATAATATAGCGGTGTTTGAAGCAACGGGTAGAGTGGATTTTGCAATGTTAGCAGAGCATTATTTAATGCAGAGGGAAATTTAAACAATGGCTCGCCGAATTGTTGCGCTTGTTAGACACGCTGCATACCATCAGCTGAGTGATACGCCTAGCGCTTTACAGCCATTCCCACTAACCGAAGAAGGTATCAAACAAGCCAAACAATCTGCTCAAGAGGTGAAGGCCTTTTTGCAAAAAAATAACTGGGAATTAGATGCTGAAGTGCATTCATCGACATTATTGCGAGCATGGCAGACTGCTGAAATATTCAGTGAATCACTACAGTCGACAACAGAAAAAAAATTAACAATCAAATGCTTTGATGATTTGGTGGAACGTAGTGTTGGTGCGGTTGCCAACCTTACAGTACAACAAATTGAAGATCTGGTTAATCAGGATACTAGGTATGAATCGCTCCCAAGTAATTGGAAGTCAAACAGTCAGTTTAAGTTACCTTTTATTGGTGCAGAGTCATTATTGGAAGCAGGGCAACGTGTCGCTAAGCACTTAACGCAGTCTGTGGCTGATATGCAATTGGATGCCGATTGCGTCAAGCTTTTTTTCGGTCATGGGGCTGCTTTTCGGCATGCTGCCTATGTCTTAGGTGTGATTGATTTGCAGCAAGTTGCACATTTAAGCATGCATCATTCCCAACCAATCTATCTGGAATATTGTGCAGATGGTACTTGGCAGCATATCGCAGGGGAATGGAAGCTTAGATCTAAACAAAGTAGGCTTCAAGATTGACGTGGTGAAACGCAGATGACAAAAACACCCATAGAAAAAAAGGAGATGATCAAAGGCTTTGCAAAGTTACCGCATGCTATTCGTCAACATCTACCTCTGTATTTTGAAGATTGGAATATTGTCGAAAACCATTCAGGACACAAAAACAATCTTAGCCAGAAAAATTTTGCAAAAGTAATACAAGGTATTGATGATGGGAAAGCATGGAAATGGCCTAAACGAAGGTTATTTATCATCACTGATCCGCATGCAGATGCAGAAGCTTTTGTTCATTCATTGCTATTGACTGGTGGTGTTAAGAAAACAGGCATTAACCATACAGATTTTAAGCTAACGAGCGCAGGTAAAGCCGCAACATTTATTATTGGTGGCGATTGCCTAGATAAAGGCCCAAGCAACCTAGCGCTTTTAAAATGTATCCGTCAATTAATGGATACAGGTGCTAACGTTAAGTTGCTGGCTGGCAATCATGATATGCGCTTGTTTATGGGTATTCATGCGTTAGGTTTAAAACGCAACCCAGCAACATCACATTTGTTTGTTCGAATGGGTGAGAAGGCGGTGCCTTTATTACTAGAGGTATATACCACTTATCTGAAAGGTAAGAAGATTAGCAAGAAAATACCAGATGAAGCCGAATGTAAAAAACGCTTATTTCCAGATGCTGATTGGTTTGAACAATTTCCGTCCATCGCAAGAGG